>CAYPUO010000041.1:0-11053 GCA_964413775.1 uncultured archaeon | reverse complement strand
CCTCTCGCCTTTCCTTGAGGCCAAGATGACAAAGGAGGAGATACGCCAATATGCACGACAGAAGGGCCTCTCAGTTGCTGAACTACCGTCTATGGCCTGTCTAGCAACACGATTCCCCTACGGTTCCAGGATTACTCAAGAAAAGCTTGACATGGTAGAGCGAATGGAATGTGCAATTGCTGAAGTGTTTGGGGTGAGGACAGTACGCGCCAGATATCATGGAGACATAGTAAGAATTGAAGTGGGGGAGAGTGAGCTCGAAAAAATCTTCGATAAGGAGAGGCTCGAAAGAATCGATACGATCGGAAAGTCAATTGGCTTTAGGTATGTTACCTTTGACGCGAAGGGCTACAGGACAGGCTCAATGGACACATAGTCAGCCGCTGGTGGCTCTCACAGTGAAGTCGCCCTCCTCCCCGGTCCACTCCTTCACAAGTCCGTAGATCTGCCGCACTTGTTCATTGTTTAGCTTCTGCAGCTTGGATGATATCCAAGTCCTCATCATGTAGGCGTGTAGGTATTCTTCCCTCAGTCGTTTGGTGGCATCTGACATAAGAATGGCCTTCATTTATGCGAATAGTTTTACTAGATATTGGATTTATTTCGATATAGATTTTTGTAAGGATAGATAGGCGGCTATGTCACACAAATAATGTTCTTTTGCGGGTGAGATAAGAATCTGCACCCATTCTGGGTGACTACGATATCCTCCTCAAGGCTAACTTGCCCGTAGCTAGGCGTAGTCACATAGAGCTCGAGAGTAAATACATTGCCGACTTCAACTACTCGGCTCGGACTCGTGCCATATTTCTCCCAGTAGGGTCCAAGTAGAGTTCCACCATCGTGAGCAAGCCGACCCAGCTGATGTCCAAGAGCATGCTTGAATTCTTCATATCCTCTTTCCTTTACATGACCACGCGCCACGGTGTCAACTTCATTTCCCGTCACTCCAGGCTTGATAAAACGTGATGCAAGCTGAATAGCATCTCGTACGGTCTCAAATCCATCCGTGATCTCCTGCGGGATATCTGCAGGTTTGCCAAAGAAGTACATCCTCTGTATGTCCGAGCAGTAACCCTCGAACCTGACCCCGAAATCAAAATGCAGGAGGTGCCCAGTCTTCGTCTTGTTCTGGGTGGGTCCTGAATGACCGAATTCCTTGTTAGGCCCGGCGTCGACAGCAGGATTGTGATCTGGGTTCCACGCATCCAAAACGCTCCTTTCACTCATCAGTTGATGTACACGATGATAGATACTTAGCTCGGTCAGTCCTGCCTTAAGCTCTTTCTGAACATCTACGAAGATGTCCTCTGTTATCTCAACGGCCTTCTGAATCCTTGACAACTCGGTAGCCGTTTTCCGACCACGCAGCTTCCCAATCAGTGATTCAGCTGATATGAGGCGGCTCTGAAAGGGAGTATCTTTGAGATAATCCAAGAGGATCTTGTGCATCCCAACCGATAAGCCATCAGCAGAAACATCAGTTATGCTATAGTCAATGGCAATTTGATTTGGGTCTATCCTATCGAGTTCTTCTAGCAGCGGGGCTCGAACATCCTTGTCATATGGTATGATCTTACCGAATATACCCTTGGTGCGAATTGCCTCTGCGTCAAGATGACCAATGATTGCTGTTGTTTCGCCTTGCTTTGTATATACAAGGGCAGATTGCCAGACTAGGTCTGCCCCTAATACGATATCCAGAACTGGGTCGGCCATTTGAGATGTTTCTCGGACCCAGACAAGCCACGCGTCCACACCAATCTCCTTCAATATCTCGCAGGCTTGCTGGCTTTTCTCAGCCTCTAGACTGCTGCTCATTGGTCAATTCCTCTCAATCTCTGATGCCAGTCATTGAACCATGTTGATGCATAAGGCGCTTAAGAGCTTACTTGAAATTAGGATAAACACGATGTTAGCTGGAGAGCTGCTGGGTGAGTGTTAACAAAATCGGTGTGTTGCTTGTTTCATCGGCCCTGCTAGTGAGTTTCCATGCAGTATATGTTACCTCCGACTATCTAGATGCCAGAATATCTCACATAGCGTGATTTTTGTTTAGCGATTTCCATAGAGTTATAAGCCGCAAATTAACAATAGTAAATGACAATAGCATATGACGTTAGTCAGCTGTAAGTCGTGAGCGAAATGGAATCTGAAAAACCAGATGAAACACTGGACTGCATAGGGCTGTACTGCCCTCAGCCAATCTTTCAGACAAGAGAGGCCCTTGACAAGCTCAAAGCGGGCCAGGTGCTTGAGCTCTTGGCAGATGATCCCGGTGCAGAAGAAGACGTCAAGAGATTTGCTAAAAGAACAGGTAACGCGCTAATTAGCTTTGAGAAGATGGATGATGGTGTACAGAGGTTCTTGCTAAAAAAGAAGGAGTAAAAGACAAAATGACTTCGATTCTGTATGTTCAAACGAGCGACGATCCAGAGCGTCAGTATTCACCGTTTGTCTTGGCACAGATGGCGAAGGCAATGGATATCGACGCGACAATATACTTCCTGGGGCAAGGACTTCGTGTTCTCAGGCCGGGAGAGGCTGAAAAGATCAAAATGGGCACATTTCCAAGCCTCGCGGAAATGATAAAGAAGACCGTCGAAATGGGAATCCCAATCATGGTTTGTGAGGCCTCAAAGCAGATGCTGGGATGGGAGAAGGTAGAGCTCGACCCTGCGTTTAAAATTGTAGGGGCCGCAACCCTCAATGATCTCAGCCTTGACGCAGATGCAACAATGTGGTTTTAGGGGTGAATAACTTGGAGAGGCATATTTACTTAGACTATCATACTGCAAAGCCGGTGGATCCTAGAGTTGTTGATGAGATGCTTCCTTGGTTCACGGAGAAGTTTGGAAATCCCTCATCACTCCACAAGGTAGGCGATATCGCAACTGATGCCCTTGATGCAAGCCGAGCGAAGATTGCTGAATTCATCAATGCTGATCCCGATGAGATAATCTTCACATCAGGTGCTACCGAGTCGTCCAACTTGGGCATTATTGGCTATGTCATGAAAAACAAACGCAAAGGAAACCATATAGTAATCTCAGAAATCGAACACATCTCGGTACTCAACATTGCAAAGTATCTCGAACAACAAGGATTCGAGGTCTCTAGAGTTCCCGTAGACCAGTATGGACGAGTGAAGATTTCAAAGCTCGAAAAGCGTCTGCGAGATGACACCATTCTGGTATCAATAGGATATGCAAGTAACGAGATTGGAACTATACAGGATATCAAGGGAATTGGAGAGCTGCTGGAATCAAAGGATATAGCCTTTCATACTGATGCTGTTGCAGCGGAAGGTCTGGTACCTTTTGATGTGAAGCGTGACAAAATCAACCTGATGTCGCTCTCTTCAAATGATATCTATGGCCCAAAGGGAATGGGGGTCCTCTACATGCAGAAGAAATACCGAGTTAATCCTCTTATGATAGGAGGAGGGCAGGAAAGGGGACTTAGATCAGGAACCGAGGATATTCCATCAATAGTCGGCATGGCTAAGGCAACAGAGATTATGAGCGCAGAGATGGACGCGGAAGTTAAGAAATACCTGGCCTGGCGAGATAAGCTGGTTGAGGGAATTCTCCAAGTCCCAGACAGTCATCTCAATGGCCATCCAATAGAGCGGTTGGCTAGCAACGCTCACTTCAGGTTTGATGGGATAGAAGGCGAGTCAATTCTGCTGATGTTCAAAGACAAAGACATTGCAATCTCAACTGGGTCTGCCTGTACCTCGAAGACCCTCGAACCATCACACACGCTCATAGCGACTGGACTATTACATGAGGAAGCGCATGGTTCACTCCAAATCACAACCGGAAGATTCACAGAAGATAGTGATATTGACGCTGCTATTGAAGCAGTACCCCATATAGTGGAACGGCTCAGAAGTCTTTCGCCAATCTACCTTCAGCAACGTGTAACGGGGGCAAAACAATGAAATCGACAAAATACTCAGAAAAAGTTCTAGACCACTTTCGCCATCCCCGAAACGTAGGCACGCTAGAGGGTGACGATGTCGCATATGGAAAAGTAGGAAACCCAACCTGTGGGGACATCATGGAGATGTACATCAAGATCGATGGAGACAAGATTGTTGATGCAAAGTTCAGGACCTTTGGATGCGGCTCTGCAATTGCTACAACGAGTATGGCCACAGAAATGGTCAAAGGAATGACTCTGGATGAAGCAATGGAGCTGACAAGAAAAGATGTCGCAGACGAACTCGATGGACTCCCACCAATCAAGATGCACTGCTCGAACCTCGCCACAGAAGCGCTCCATGAGGCAATCAAGAGCTACCGTAAGGGCTGTGGCGAAACCACTGAGGACGAAGAGAAAGCAGAAGACGACGAATCGGTGCAGTTCTGTGTCCTTGGCAAAGACGAGTTTCTCAACAAGGGGGTCTACACCTCGGTTGACAATGAAGAGGACTTTAAAGACAAGAGGACTCTCATCATCCACTCTGGAGATGAGTCTGTACGCGTGGCTGTAGAGCTGACCGAAGTGAGTGATAGAGTGATTCTGCTTACTCCTGAAGATGAGATTGTCACGACTGATGAGCTCGTTGAGGAGCTGAATACTTCATCAGTAAAGATACTCTATGAGTCCAGACTCCTTGAGGTCCGAGGCGAGGATGAGGTAGAAAAGGTCCTGATTCGCAATCTCGATGAAGATGAGGACTATCAACTCTTTGTTGATGCTGTAGTAATCCTTGACTAGAAGTACAAGTGGCGACCAATGTCGCCACTCTGATTCTATTTGTGTGAGCGGCTGATACGCATCACAGCCCGAAAAGAACATATTCTATGAGTTTCGTGCTTCGGATATGCCCGAATTTCGCAGTGCTCAAGAGGGAGATCATGCCATCCTTGCAAAGATGTACATGGATGAGATTGAACAGAGCGGAGAGAGAGCAGACCGATTTGCGCATGATTTAGTCCGTAAGATGACCACAATCCCGTGCTTTGAGGATTCCAGGGTATGTGGTACAGTTTCATGGACCGTTCGAGGGGGCACAGAGGATGGCGTTGTTGAGATCGTAAGCCTTGGTGTGAACAAGGGCCATAGAAGAAGAGGGCTCGCGACGGCCCTCATGGATAAAGCAATGAGAGATGCTCAGGACTTCCTAGGCCAAGCAGGAAGTAGATTGCGAACCATTTTTCTATTCATGGAGAGCAGTAATGAAATAGCGAGAGCCTTCTACGAAACTCTTCACTTCAAAGAGGTTGTCACAATCCCCTCATTCTATCCGCACGATGGCGCGTCTATTTTCGTCAGAGTACTCAAGAGAGTATGAGTGGAAATGCTGATATGATAGGCTATGCCTTTTCTCCTCATGACCACCAGGGAGTATAATGGCATTGGGACACTCTCTGAAGGGTCACTTCACGCAGCCCTAAAAGACTGGTACATGAAGCCCGGAGACCAGGCTGAAGTCAGTGTAGACGGATTTATCATAGATATTGTCAGGGATGATCTTCTCATTGAGATACAGACACGTAACTTCGGTGCCCTCAAAGACAAGATTATGGCACTCATCCCAACGCATCACGTACGACTCGTGCACCCTGTCCCGAGAGTTCGATGGGTTGTCAAGCAGGATATGGATGGGAAGGAGATCAGCAGGAGAAAGTCACCTAAGCAGACAGATGTGTTTGGTGTGTTTGAGGAACTTGTGAGCATCCCAACAGTTCTCGTGCATCGAAACTTCGAGCTTGAGGTTGTTGAGGTGTTCGAAGAACAAGTCATGCTACATGACAACAAGGGTAGTTGGAGACGCAGGGGCTGGAGTATCGTTGACCGAAGACTTATCGATGTGGCAGAGACCCATTTGTTTCAGACACCGCAAGACCTAGTGAAACTCATACCACCTGACCTAGACACACCTTTTACAAATGCGGAGTTGGCCATTGCACTTGGATGTTCAGCTCGGATTGCACGGAAGTTTACATACTGCCTGAGAAAGATGAATGCTCTTCATGTGAGAGGCAAGAAAGGCAAGGCAATGCTCCTTGGATTCTAAGGAGTTATCCAGTGAGTCTTATATGGAGGGAGAGAGATGAGTCTGTATGTGTCCTGAGGCTCCTAGAAGAAGACGGAAGAAGCGCTATGTGCCCCATGAAGCAGCAGCGAGATTCAAGCCAACTCATGACTGGACCAGAAAACAGGCACTCCGTGCTTTTGAGAGAGCCTCATTCCCGTATCCTGTTGATTGTGTCCATTATGATGATTGCATTCAGGGAATGAGAGATCTTGACGAGGGGTCGATAGATGTAGTGATTGCGGACCCACCGTTTGGGATCAACTTCACAGGAAAAGAAGCGATATACAATCGTGATGAAACATTGGTTGTGGAGGGCTATCATGAGATTGAGGGGGACTACGACTCGTTTACCCGCAGATGGATTGCAGAACTTCCGCGCGTACTGAAGAAGACCGGAACCGCATGGATATTCAGCGGATGGACGAACCTCAGACAAGTCCTCAGCGCCATAGATTCAACCGAGCTCAGTTTCATCAACCATATAATCTGGAAGTATCAGTTTGGAGTCTTTACGAGAAGGAAGTTCGTTACAAGCCACTACCATCTTCTATTCCTAGCTAAGGACATGAAGAAGTATTACTTCAACAAGATTGAACACTATCCACTTGATGTCTGGGAGATTAACAGGACATATAACAAGGGTGAACGGAAAAATGGGACAAAGCTCCCGACTGAGCTCATTATGCGATGCATTGATTTCACATCCAGACCAGGCGACCTGATTCTGGACCCGTTCATGGGGAATGCAACAACAGCGGTAGCGAGTAAAGGGGCATATCGGCATTTTATCGGATTTGAGATCAACCAGTCAATGAGAAAAATCATAGACTATAACCTGTCACTGCTTGAACTTGGGGAATTGTACGTTCCATACAAAGAACGCAAGGATGAGCTCGTTGAGAAGGCCAAAGAGAAGTTTGGAGTCTAGTGATGTTCGAATGATTCGATACGGTTTCCGACACATCTCACTTATCATCTAGGCTGATAGCTTACGTACTTGTTGGTCTATCTCCTCAATCCGGATTCCAGTAATCCGTTCCACCATGCCATGCATATGCGTGATAAGATTCACCCCTGCTTTCATCTCTTCAGACGTGGATTCCCTCATGCCAAGAGTACTAGCCCCGCTACTGAGCGAGATTAGTATATCCGATAATCGCCGCAGACATGCATCGATGGAGAAGTAATCCATATCCTCTAGTTTTTCACCTCTGGCATTCTGATAGCTCTCAAGGATTATGTCCTGTAGTCCTCCCCCCAGGTGTAACTCAGCAAGAAGCATACTCCATGCCACATCTATCCGAGGATCACCAAGCATAGCAGCCGTCCAATCGATGACGTATGGCTTCCCTTCTCTATCGATCAGGATGTTCATGGGGTGAAAATCCCTATGGAGTATTGATATGGGCGGGAAAGTGATTTCCTGCAGGTGCTCAGACAACCAATCGACTATTGGAGAGAGAAATCCAACATGGTGACGCTGGAGGTGCCCTCTGTAGCCATCAAGATGTTCTTTGAATACCGTATGAGAATCAGCACGCAGATATGCTTCAGGGACCACTGGCATCTTTCTCCAGTCAAGAGAATGCAACTGCACGAGTAACCTGCCAAACAACTCCGTCATTTCAGAAAAAAGCGCCTTGTTGCCTTTTTCCATTACCTCCATCATTGTGCTTCCCAGAATTCTCTCCATGATTATGGAAGGGGCATCAAAGACTTTGGATTCTATATCCACTGCAAACACCTGAGGTACTGGAAAGCCCGCGACGGCAAGGGATTGAAGGAGAGCGAACTCAGACTTTGCCTTGTCTGCCCCAATAGCACCCGGATATATCCTAGCAATGAGGGGCTTGGCCTCTTCATGCCCTGACTCGCTGTACTGAATATCAAAAGAGAAGATTTCCGTTTCCCAACCCGAGGTGATATCCTGGACATTGCGGACCTCTAGTCCATTCCAGTCGGGAAATACAATGGATAGATAGTCCTGAAGTCTGTTAGCTGCCATACGGTTCTGCCATTGGAATGATGATTCATAAACTAGATGTTCAATAGATGATGCCCACGGTATTTGCTGTAGTGATGTGCTGAGGCTCCACATTCAGAAGCACTCCTGTATCAATAACCACTCCAAGACGACCAGAGTCCTTATCTCTGGTTTAGTGAACCACTTAGCGCGCATACCCTCTCCAGTTCTATTCCACGAAGGACATAAATTGGTTCAGGTCCACCGTCAGTTGTGGCATGTGCAATCAGAACGAGAATAAGGGAGATTCGCAATGAATCCGATTGAAATTAGAGATTTGGTTAAAAGCTATGGACGTCTAGTTGCGGTCAAGCAGCTAACACTCGATGTGCATGAAGGTGAAATCTATGGCCTGCTGGGGCCAAATGGTGCTGGGAAGACAACGACTCTGAAGATTCTTATGGGTCTCCTTGACCCTGATTCTGGAACAGCCCATGTGTTCGGCATCGATGCAACATCCGACCCGATTGAGGTCAAGAAGAGAGTAGGATATGTTCCTGAAGAACAACTCCTGTATAACTCGTTAACAACTCGTGAAATCCTAGAGTTTGTTGCTTCTGTTCGGCATCTTGACTACATGCAAGCCAGGAAGAGGGCTGCCGAAATGGCACGAGCCCTTGATTTTGCGAATCACTATGACAAGCCAATTGTTGCCCTTTCGCAAGGAAATAAGCAAAAGGCAATGCTACTTGTTGCAATGCTGCATGCACCTAATCTGCTAATCCTCGATGAGCCTTTCTCCGGACTGGATGTTCGGACAACGCGAATAATGAAAGACGTTATTCGCATTCATACTGAGAGGGGCGGATCTGTGCTATTCAGCACTCACATAATGGAGATGGCGGAAGGCATCTGTGATCGTGTGGGGATTATAGATGAAGGCGTCCTCATAGCAGAAGGAACACTTGACGAGCTTCGCACTCAGTCCGAATCTCAAGGAGCAACCCTCGAGAATGTCTTCCTGAAGCTAACCGGTGAGGAAGAAGATGTAAGGAAAGGCGTAGATGCTTTGAGGGAGGCTCTGGATAGTTGAGTCTGAGAGAGCGCTGGAAAATCGCTGGCACCATCGCTCAGGAATTCCGCTTTAATGGCTACCTTGAGGCGAATCCCGCAAATCTCTCCAGAATCAAGGAGAAACCTGAGCGTATTATGTCCCAGATTAAGAGAAGCACAGCAATGAACTCTTTTGTGACTGGATTCGTCATTGTCCTGCTTGGCGGAATGATGATAGCGTCAGCTGTCTTCAGTGCGGCCCCGCAGAAGGAACTTCAGTTTGCGGTGTCTATCGGTATTTTCCTTCTGATTGGATTTGTTTTGATATTCTTCATTAACCTTATGTCCACAACTGGGTTCTTCGGAGCAGGAGCCATGATTCTGCCCGCCACACTACCATTCAACAAGTCCGACTTGGAGGGACTAATGCTACTCGCATTTGCAAGAATCTTCATTGCCCCAGTAGTAATCCTCGTTGTTGTTTTTCCAGTCATCGTCATGCTGCTCTTTGGGGTAGCTACAGCGATTTTCATGCTTGTGGCACTGGCAGCGACATCAATCCTATCTATTGGAGCTCTAATCAAAGCGTCTGGATGGTTCTACGAAAAGACACAGTCTGGAGATGAATCGGCTTTCTCGTCAATTGTAAGGATTGGAGCAGGACTGGGAATGGTGCTAGCCTTTGTAGTTGCATATAGCTCGATAAACTTCATTCCGCAAATCACTGACTTCGTCATCTCATTCTCGACATCTGTAGGTCCATCGGTAACTGGCATTCTTGCATTACTATTCCCCTTTTCCTTTGGATTTGCTGGCGCAATACTAGCATACGGTCCAGTATTTCCATTGACAACAAACATAGCAGCCACTGCAGCATCGGTCTTCTATGTCCTCCTTGGCATCAGAACATATAGGACAAGCGGCAGGACATTGAGAGCTCTGGCAGTAGGCGAAGTTTCAGTATCCACGACCAGTACCGTATTGCCAATTGACCTGCGCGTGTCATCAGAACTCCGAGCACTCATGAGGAAAGACCTCCGCGTTGCTACCCGGAGCCTAGGCTCAATTATGCTGCTTGTTTTTCCGACTCTTATGTTCTTAGTTGTCCTTCCGTCTCTATCAACACTCACAGCTTCAGGAATTGGGAGCCTTGTGGTGTTAATCTTCGTGGGATATGCCACAGGCTTTTCAGGAATGACCATGATTGGCCTCTTGAATCTGGACACTCAAGGCGCAGCTATCTACGAAGGTCTCCCTCTCAAAACTGAGAGGGTTCTCAGAGGAAAAATAGCAATCTTCGCCGTCGCATACATAGTCTCGATTACAATCGTATTTGTTGTGCTCTTGGCAAGCACCCTGTCATCCCCGTTTCTCTTATGGATTCCCCTATTCCAGATGCCTTGCGCATATTCGATCGGGGCTGCTGCTGGCGCTGTCATATACAAGATACGGGGAAACGGACGAGCAACATCGGTCAACCTCGTTGGAGATCAGGCAATCGTATTCGTGGCGCTCGCTGTATGTGCTGTTGTAGGTCTCGTGCCACTCCTTGGATATACATTAGTGCTCCTGAACACTGGCAGTCACCTATTGGCAGTCCTATCTCAGCTCCTCATTGCGATAATCGAGATGCTCTTGGTACATGTATCTCTGCGCTTCGTCCTAGTGGATTAAGTGGATTCCTCAAAGCACCACCAAGCCTAGACAAAACCACCTATTGATGGGATTGATTTCCATAGTGAACCACAACCCAATCAATGGAAGAATACTTCAGTCTGATACATGCCCAGCAATAGACACGCCATCGGATTGGCTCAGGAAGCAGGTCAACATCCATTGACCACTTGGTCAACGGTGATAGAATAATAAATCAGGGATGAGATGGAAATAGTGAAGGCAATGAAAGAAGATGAGCTCTTTGAGGCAATATCCCACCCGATGCGAGTCGACATTCTGAAGATCATTGCTTCCGAGCCCACCCGTTT
>CAYPUO010000040.1:0-11245 GCA_964413775.1 uncultured archaeon | reverse complement strand
TCTACCCGGGGCTACTATTTCTCAATTTCCACTCATTCCGACCATCAATTCGTAAAGGAACTTCTGAATAGCTTTGGAGTCGATACTTACCAATCGAGAACATATGTACGGACAGCTGGTTTTGATGCATTGAAACAAATGGAGAAAACCCAACCATTTAGGTATGCAACAGAAAGACAGGAATCTCTTGAGAAAGCAATTCAAATGATAGAAGCAAGAAAAACATCTTGGAAATCCAACCCGCCGTCTGTAGCTGAGATAGGCTTTATGAAGATGCTTCGTCAGGGGGGTGCGTCTTATGGTGAGATAGGTGAGAAGTTGTTTGATGAGTACGGATATACATTAGATCCTCGAGATATTAGGAAAATACTAGAAAAGGAGAAGAAAAAGAAGAATGGAGAGGGATAATACCCTCTCAGGACTTGAACCATCACTCCATCTGCCGCTTCTGCCGATATGGCAGATTATCTGGGCCCAGAAGTTCTCTCGCAATGACCAGTTTTTGGATATGACTTCCGCCTTCTGCACCAACCGTGTACGACCGTACGCCTCTGTACGATGCCTCAAGCGGACACTCCTTAGTATAGCCAAATGCCCCGTGCCAAGTTTGACTTCTGACAATGATATCTAGAGCATCGTGTGGTGCTTTATACTTAGCAGCTGCAGTGTACTTGGCGATATCGAGCTGGGAGTATGACTTGTTACCGCCATAGAACTCATCCATCACCCACGCTGCATGGTACGTGAGGTGTTTGTCTGCCTGCAGGGCCATCCATGAGTCAACGGCCTCGAACTGAATGCCCTCGAAGGCTGCGAGCGGACGCCCGAACTGCTTCCGTTGCTTCACATAGTCAACACCAATATCGAAGCAACCCTCTGCAGCACCCAGACAGGTAGCAGCTATCAAAAGCCTCGCACAGCTAAAACCGGACATAGCCTGGTAGAATCCCCGGCCGTGCTCCCCGATCAGGTAGTGCTTGGGGATCTCAACATTTTCGATGTTGAATCCTCCAGTAGAAACACCCATCCTACCCATATCTTCGAAGAGGGTAGTGGTTATCCCGGGGCTGAGCCCATTGCCCGGATTGAGCGGGAGGATGAACGAATCGAAGGCCTTGTGGTCGCCCTTCGGGTCAGACTTCCCCAGAGTAAAGTAGACACCACCATACTTCTCAGACTCATTGACACCCGAGATGTAGACCTTCTCGCCGTTGATGACGTAGCCGTCACCCTTTGGCTTGATGGTGGTCTTGGTGGAGTTGACGAGGTCAGACCCACCGGTCGGCTCGGTCGTGGCGATGCCAAAGAACAGGTCGCCGCTGGTCACCTTGGGGAGGATCTCTGCCTTTGCCTCTGGAGTGCCATACCTGTCAAAGATAAACGCCCATGAAGCCTCAACCAGATACATGACTGGGAGCGCGATTGAGAGGTCAGCGCGTGCAAGCTCTTCAGCTGCGATACAGGCCATCACCCAGGACAGCTTTGCGCCGCCATACTCCTCAGATACTGTTGGGGCCCACAGCATCTGGTCTGCCATCTTTTTGATAAGATCCCGGGGAATCTCATGATTTCTGTCGTAGTCTCGCCAGGCTGGAGCGACATATCGCTGTGCGAACTCGCGGATCGCCTCGCGGAACATCTTTTGCTCATCGGTTTCCTCGAAGTCCATCATGAACAACCTCTGCGCATGTCATAGTGCATGCACTGCGGGCAGGGCTGGATAGGGGCTTGCTTATAGTTCCTTCGTATGAGGCTCGTGTTGGTCATAATACAAAGTTCAAACAGAATGTCGTATGAACAAGACAACTGCTGCAAGGATTACTGCAGCTTCAATCACACCAGTGATGATTATCATGTTATAATCACTAGGTCCATATCTGTCTAGACTGACATCGAGAGGTTCATTGGGGTACATGCGTTCGCTTATGCCATTCACTATATTGACATCGAGCAAAGATCCATCTGTCTTCGACTCAGGCTCAGTACTGGTCATGCTGAGGTCTGGATAGTCGTACATATACCCCTCACGATTTTTGATCTTCCACAATTTCATAACCCGCGTTGACTGGCATTCTGTCGTTCTTGTCCAAGACTAGGCTACTTGCAATGCTCCACTCACCAACTGGCGTTGCTCCTATATTGGGAAAACTCCAGAATCCACTCTTGATATGAACAAAGAGTCCAGAGTCAGGCAAACAGGATCCATCCTGAAGATACATATGACAGCTACATAATGAATTGTCAAACGTGGGAACCCGATTGCCGTCAATGTCCCTCTTCAGTCTCTTCACAAAGCCTTTCTTCTCTGCAGAGGCTGGTGTTTTTCTATCACTCATAGCAACTGCTGTCAGACCTGAATTCCTCCCCTAAGATACTAATGAATGGCTAGTCTTTGCTAAAACACGACGCGAATGGCATAAGGCAGTCCCCGTTCAAGCTCATCATAAATCGAATGGAGCATGTCCAGCTACGCTTTCCAGACTCCCCAGAAACCGACGGATCATATACATCAGGCTGCAAGTAGTTTCCAGCAGTTTAAGTGAAGTATCCTACCTTCTTCTCCATAGGCGCCCGGAGAAGTGTTCAAAGTCAGGGCGAGTTAGAGTGTGATGATTGGACTTTCAGTCATGTTTCAAGCGGAAAAGTATAATAGTCCGGTTATCGGGAAAGGCGTTAAGTGAGATTCTCAATGGACATAGATGTAACCACGGACTATTGTACGGCAGCAGAGTTCTGTCTGTATAGTGGTTACTATATCTATATCCTGTGAGCCGAGAGTCTGCGACTTTTCTGACCTGAATTTCGCGGGTCTTCTTTTGGTGATAACAATGAATCTAAGTAGACACTATACACGTCTGGTGGACCGCCCATCAGAGAGTGATATCCCTGAGCGCTCCCCGAGAATGCCCCTCTCATTCAGTATCTCTGGAGTGGACTGTCCTTGACAGCTGTCACGAGGTTGGATGAACTCAGAGGCCGGATCAAGGGCATCACCCTCGAGATAGTCCGCCTTACTGGGCAGCGTCAGCTTCTCGCTGAAGAAGTCGCCAAAGAAAAGGCGCAAACGGGAATCCCAGTTCACGATTTGAATGTTGAGAAACGCCTCCAGACGGAAGTGACAGACTATTGCGTGGAGTGTGGGCTTGATGCAGGCGTTGGACTGAGCATACTGAATCGATTGCTCTCGGAGTCGATTCGCATTCAGGAGACGTACATCAGATCAACGCACATTCCCAATGCCTACGACATGTTCGTGAAGGCGAAAGCTCTTGAGAAACTAGGGAGAAACCTTCTCCACTTGGAGGTTGGTGAGCCAGACTTTGGTCCTCCGGAGAATGTCAAAAAAGCTCTGATAGAGTCCATACAACAAGGGCAGTCGAAGTACACGGAGTCTGCGGGTCTTCTCGCTTTGCGAAACAAGATTGCCAGTGTGTTGAACCTACGCCATCATGAGGGCATTCCTCCCGACGATGTGATTGTGACGGTTGGCGGCCGGTTCGCTCTTTTCTTGAGCATAGCATCCACTGTTCGTCCTGGCGATGAGGTGCTAATCATTGACCCATCTTACCCGGACTATTCAAAGGCAGTGAAATGTATTGGAGCTCGACCAGTTCGTTTCCCGTCGTATCTAAACATGGACTGGAACATTGATTTGGACCTCGTTAATGAATACGTCAGTCCCGCAACTAGAGCCATCATACTCAATAGCCCCAACAATCCCACTGGCAAGATACTGGACTCTGTCACACTTGACGGCATTACTGATATCGCCGAGGAGAATGATATGTATGTCATAAGTGATGAGGTCTATTCTGGCTACTCACTGGCCGAACATACGAACATTCTCCAAGTACCAGCGAGCAAACGAGTGCTCATAGACTCATTCTCCAAGAGATATGGCATGACGGGCTTCAGACTAGGCTATGCGGTTTCAGATGCAAATACAGTAGAGCGGATGACTAGGCTTCAGAACCTGTGCCTTACATGTGCCCCTGAGTTCATTCAGTATGCTGGTCTGGCTGCGCTTAACTGTGATACTGAAACAGAGCTATACTCCAAGACTATCAAGTGGCGGATAGAAACTGCATGCAGGATGCTAAGAAACTTGCCAGTAACATTCCATCCGCCAGACGGTGGATTCTACATATTTTTCCAGTTAGCTGACGGAACTACAGATGGACATGCATTTGCAGACCGCCTCCTCTCCGAGAAAGGCGTCTGTGTTGTGCCTGGTGAGGCATATGGTGAGGAGTATTCCGACTTCATTCGGCTCTCCGTATGCCAGCCTGAGGAGAAGCTCGTGGAGGCCATTGAGCGAATGGGAGCTGTATTCACATGAGAATAGCAATCCTCGGAGCAGCAGGCAGCATGGGAGGGTGGCTCACCAGATACTTCTACGAGCTTGGCCATTCGATTGTTGCGTCTGATCCAAATATCGGAGAGCTGAAGCCCTCAGCCAGTGTGAAGGTTGCTGCTGACAACCAATCGGCTGTCCACAATGTGGACATGGTAGTGGTTTCCGTCCCCATCGGCATCACTGCCGATGTGATTGAAGATGTTGTTCCCTATACAAGAGAGGGCACTATTCTCTGTGAGATTGCATCGGTAAAGGGAAACGCCTATGAGGCTCTAAAGGGAGCTTCTGCACACTCTATCCGGCCACTTAGCATACATCCGCTCTTTGGCCCCGGCACCTTGACCATGAGTAAGCGAATCGCGCTGATCCCCGTGCTCAACCTCAATGAAGAGCGACAGCTTGTAGCCGGCTTATTTCCAGACGCAAGGGTCATTATTGTAGATGCTGAAAAGCATGACAGGATTATGGCCGTAACTCTGTCTCTGCCATATTTCGTGAATACGGCTATTGCATCAGTCCTGAAGGACGAGGACATGGCAATACTGTCCCAACTAAGTGGAACGACATCCACTCTTCAACTCGTGCTCGTGGGGAGCATAATGTCCCATTCGCCAGCGTTTCATATTGCTCTCCACAGGGAGAACCCTCATGCATTGAATGTCCTAGAGAGGCTGCAATCTGCAGTCAAGTCCGGATTTCGTCAGCTTGTTGATAATGACCTAAAAGCATTCGAGCAGTCGTACAACTCCATTAAGCGAACATTGGCCCAAAACGTAGACCTCCATGAGAAGTATGAGCAGATGTATGAGGTCTTGGAAGCTCTAGATGCACATCACAAACTCGGGGTGACAACATGATTCATGCAAGGTTCGATGTTGTGACAAAGACTAGATCCTATCCTGTTGTGGTTGGAGAGCAAGTGCTGGAGCGGTCTCGTGAGTTTGTTGAGGATATGATCGATAGAGCCTTTGTGATAACTGATGATACAGTTTCAGAGATACATCTAGGCCCGTTAGTTGATGGCTTGAAAAGATCAGGAGTCGAGTCACTTGTTAAGGTCATCCCGTCTGGAGAACGCTCCAAGAGCTTGAAGGCCGGACAGATGCTGTTTGAGTTTCTAGAAGAGAATCTCGCCTCACGCTCAGATGCTGTTTTTGCCCTTGGCGGAGGTGTAGTGGGTGACTTGGCTGGATTTGTCGCTTCGACATTCAAGAGAGGCATGTATCTAGTCCAACTCCCGACAACCCTCCTTGCGCAGGTTGACTCATCACTCGGTGGGAAGACAGGTGTGAATCTATCTCATGGAAAGAACCTTGTCGGGACTTTCTATCAGCCCCACGGGCTCATTGCTGATGTCCACACACTCAGGACTCTGTCAGATGGCGACTACATTTCAGGTCTGGCTGAGGTCATTAAGTACGCAGTGACTATGGACAGGGACCTAGTTGATATACTGGTCGACAAGAACACTGAGGTACTTTGCCGCGAGTCTGGCACGATGATGTCAATTGTCGAACGCTGCTTAAGAAACAAGGCTCGTGTCATAGTTGAAGATGAGACTGAAGATGCTGGAAAGAGGGAGATCCTCAACTATGGTCATACCATAGGTCATGCAATAGAACTTCTGTCTAACCATAGACTCTCGCATGGCCAAGCTGTGGCAATAGGAATGGTGCAGGAGGCACGTATTGCGATGAAGATGGGACTGCTTGACAGTCATACGCTTGACTCGCTAATCCTGCTCTTGTCAATGTTCGGGCTTCCAACTGATATACCGGCCGACATTGATGCCACGGAGATTGAGTCAATCATGCGACAAGACAAGAAGTTGCGGCACGGGCGCCTCAACCTTCCAGTCCTTATTGGACTTGGCAGAGCGCAGGTCACAGCTATTGACCCACCACTCAACTTGATATGATAAACAGGAGGCAACAGAAACGCTAGTAGTGCTTTACAAGAACGCAACACAGGAAGAAGTGAACAGAGTCATTGAGGTCATAGAGGAGTTCGGCTATCAGGCATTGCCAAACCCAGGTGCTACCAGGACCGTGATAAACATCGCTGGCGAGGTGGACTTGTCTGATTCGAATAGGCTAGAGGGACTGCCTGGTGTAATGAAGGTCATTCAGGTATCAAAGCCGTATAGGCTTGTGGACATTGAAGTGAAACCTGAAGATACAGTTGTTGAGGTTGGAGGAGTCGAGATTGGGGGTAGGCATCCAATTATCATTGCCGGACCGTGCAGCGTAGAGTCTTCCGAGCAGCTCCTCACCACTGCAAGGGCTGTCCAAGAATATGGTGGAAACATACTCCGTGGTGGAGCATTCAAGCCTCGCACTTCCCCGTATTCGTTTCAAGGGTTGGGCGCAGACGGTCTCAAGCTCCTAGCAGAGGCAAGAAATATCACGGGGCTCCCCGTCATCTCAGAAGCCATAGACACTGAAACCTTTTCGCTCGTGGAGTCGTATGTTGACATAGTCCAAATCGGTGCAAGGAACATGCAGAACTTCTCTCTGCTAAAGAGAGCTGGTAGGTCCGCTAAGCCAGTAATGCTGAAGCGTGGCATAAGCGCTACCCTATCCGAACTTCTCTCTGCAGCGGAGTATATCATGTCCGAAGGCAATCACCAGGTCATCCTATGTGAGAGGGGCATCAGGAGCTACAGCGACTATAGCCGGTTTACACTTGACCTGAGCGCAATCCCGGAATTGAGGAGGCTGACTCACCTTCCCCTAATAGTAGATCCAAGCCACGCAGCTGGGCGGAGGAACATGGTCATCCCTTTGGCTCGGGCAGGGCTTGCGGTTGGCGCGGATGGGATTATGGTGGAAATTCATCCTTGGCCTGACAGGGCATGGGTTGACGGTCCTCAAGCACTCACACTAGATGTTTTCCGTGATTTCATGGAGCGTCTTGAGAAAGTGAACCTGATGACACTGAGTACGCGTTATCTGGCGGATGAAACGGATGGGGCGCGAGATGTTTCCACTCCCATGCATAGGAGCGGTGACTGATCTGTTCTTCCAGGTGATGGTGCTGTGAAGAAGAAGCTATGTATGTCTCTGACTGAAAGGTCCGCCCAAAGGTGCGTTGAACTTGTCACTTCCTGCAAAGCTGATCTTGTTGAACATAGGCTTGATTTTATGGGTCGAGTAAGAGCACTTGATGAGATCTATGAGGCGGCGGAGATGCCGGTAATCGCAGCGTGTCGCTCGTTCCAAAATGGGGGGCTACATAGTGGCAGTGAAACGCAGCGCGTGGACTGTCTCGTTGAAGCAATCTCAGCAGGAGCCTCCTATGTGGACATAGAAGTTGAAACTGAACCGGCTTCTTTTGACCTAATCAAGAGGCATGCTGTAAGGCATGACTGCAAAGTGATTGTCTCCAAGCACTACAATGAAAACACGCCAAGCACCTCAACCCTCGCAGAACTCCTCAGTCAATTGGCCGATATGGACGCAGATGTATTGAAAGTCGTTACAACCCCCGGGTCCATTGATGACTGCTCCAGGATACTCCAGCTGTACTCCAATGAAGTCGGAACAGAGCATTCTCTGATAGCTTTCGCAATGGGACAGCTTGGGATGTTCACAAGGGTCGCAGCGCTCTTTCTTGGAGCTCCGTTCATGTACGTTGCTCAAGATAATGGCGAAACCGCGGCCTCAGGACAGATACCCCTTTCGAAGATGAGAGAAATCCTTGAGGTGCTGCGATGAACGAATTGGTTGTTGTGGGCTACCCCCTGAACCATTCCCTGAGTCCGACTATGCATAATGCTGCCTTATTGTCGATGGGGCTGGATAAGGAATTCCGATATAGCCTTCATCCGCTTCTCATCAGACGACTGAGTGCATTTATCACATCCATCCGCACCGGCAAAATAACTGGAGCCAATATCACAATACCATACAAGACTCAGATTCTGCAGTACATTGATGAAGTGTCTGACTTGGCACGAGGAGTAGGTTCAGTGAACACCCTCTTCAGGAATGAGGGTAAGGTTGTTGGAACTAATACTGATGTTGCTGGAGTCACCGAAACACTCCATGAGCACAAGCTGAGCCTCTTGGGTTCAACCGCTATCATTCTCGGTGCAGGCGGCGCGGCTAGAGCGGTTGCCTTTGCATTAGCCGGAGCAGGAGCGATCAAGATACGGATACTGAACCGCACACTAGGTAGAGCTGAGGAATTGGCCCGGGCAATCCGCAGTCGCGACAACTCCGAAGTGACTGTTGAACCCATCGTTGGGTTCAAAGAGTTCATCAGGGACGCAGATGTGGTCGTCAACTGTACTCCGGTCGGAATGAACGGCCACTCACCTTTCCAGTCTCCCCTATCAAAGGCCCTACTGCATCAGGACCTGATTGTTATGGACCTCGTTTACAATCCTCTGGAAACGCAGCTTCTGCGGGATGCTAGAGAGGTGGGGTGCAAAACAGTGGAAGGCGCTGATATCCTTGTCCGTCAAGGAGCCGAGTCCTTGCAGATATGGACTGGTCGTAGGGCACCAGTTGAAGTCATGAGAAACGCAGTCTATCATGCGTTAGGAGAGCGGGCCGTGTGAATAATACGATCAAGAGAAACATTGGACTGATTGGGTTCATGGGCACAGGTAAGACTACTGTAGGCAGAGTGCTGGCGAATGAGCTGCAGAGAGAGTTTATTGACACTGACGTTCTGATCGAAATGCGTGCAGGGAAGACGATTGCGGAGATATTCTCAGAAGATGGAGAAGAGGACTTTCGCCGCATGGAATCAGCCGTTGTCAGAGAAGTTTGCAACTATGAGGCTTCTGTCATCAGCTTTGGCGGAGGCGTGGCCATATCCCCATTGAATGTCCAGATGATCCGACGAAGTGCGACTTTGGTGTTGCTAAAAGCATCTGCTGAGGTTATTGCTTCAAGAGTATTACTGCACAAAACGAGGCCTCTATTAGACAGCAGCGAAGGGCTCACCGAACAGATTAGAGATCTGCTTCGAAACCGAGAAGCGGTCTACCAAAGAGTCAGCGATGTCGTGATTGAAACTGGCACAATGGGTGCTGGCGCCTTGGCATTAGAAGTGATAAGGAGACTAGATTTATGAGGGCATTGGTTCAGAAATCACACATCGACGGCAGCATTCAGGCGCCGCCATCTAAGAGCTACACTCACCGGGCGTTTGTGTGTGCGCTTTTATCTTCGGGACACACGAGAATTAGAAATCCTCTCGTCTGCGACGACACCATAGTCACTCTGAATCTTTCAGAACTAATGGGGGCAGAGGTAGACCGCGGAACTGACCTAGTCATAACAGGTCCGGAGCAGCTGGCAGCTCCAGCGGAGCTATTGAATTGCCGGGAGTCTGGAACTTCACTGAGAGTGTTTACCGCGATTGCTGCGCTCGCTGCAGGCAGATGCGTCTTGGATGGTAGTCCCAGCTTGCGAATGAGACCAATCTCCGAATTGCTCTCTGCCTTAGACCAGCTGGGAGTTGTTGCGAGATCAAAGGGGGGCGATGGAAGACCTCCGATAGAGATATTCGGGGGCCAGTTTACCGGGGGTACTGCGAGGATACGCGGAGATATCACATCTCAATATATCACAGGTCTTTTACTGGCATGTGCGAAAGCGAGAAACGAAACCAGACTGATGATAGAAAAGCATCTCGAATCGCGTTCATACGTGGACATGACGCTTGAAGTCATGCATCAATTTGGTGTTCTTGCAGAACCGTCATACGACTGGAGCGGCATTATTATCCCCGGAGAACAGGAATACCGCCTTCCGGAGTACCATGTTGAAGGCGATTTTTCATCGGCAGCATTTGCGCTGGTTGCAGGTGCCATGGCTGGCGGAATAGGAGTGACAGGACTGAAAAACGGCACTAAACAGGGTGACGCGAAGATAATCACGCTATTGCAGGATATGGGTGTTGATATTCGTTCAGCTCATGGTGGCTATTCTGTCTGTGGCTCGGAAACGAAAGCCATTGAAATTGATGCTTCCGACGTGCCTGATCTTGTGCCCATTCTGGCGGTAATGGCCACCAAGAGCAAAGGGACAACACGGATTTTTAATGCGACAAGGCTTCGATACAAGGAAAGTGACAGGTTGACCGCAGTCACATATGAACTAAGGAAGATGGGCGCGACTATCACTGAAACTCATGATGGCATCACTGTATATGGACCGACTTCGCTCCATGGCGCAAGCATAGACTGTCATGGTGACCATAGGATAGGGATGGCGTGTGCCATTGCAGGGCTTGTTGCTGAAGGATTGACAGTGATCGATGACATTGACTGTGTGAGTAAGAGCTACCCGAGATTTGTCCAAGACATGCAGTCTGTCGGGGGTCAAATTCAGGTTGAGCGGGCCGAGGGAGTGTGATTGATGAATGACCTTCAGCTTCGGAAAGGAGTTCAGAATACACATTTATGGCGAGAGCCACGGGGAAGTTGTAGGGGTCGTCGTTGAGGGCTGTCCTCCAGGCCTTGACATTGATATGGACCAGATTCAGAAGGAGCTTGACCAGAGGCGCCCTGGACGCAGCGTCTTGAGTACGTCGAGGTCTGAGGGTGACCAAGTGCGGATATCTAGCGGCGTCTACGGTGGTAAGGCTACTGGCACACCCATTACAATGACAGTTGCTAACGACGATGTCGACTCGTCATCCTATGATGAATTCAGGCACACCCCTCGCCCTGGCCACGCAGACTTCACTGCAAGACTAAAGTATAGCGGATACAATGACTATCGTGGTGGCGGCATATTCTCTGGGAGAATGACTGTATCGATTGTCATGGCTGGGAGCATAGCTAAGTCACTCCTGCGTAATATGGGAATTGAGATAGTTGCGCATACCATACAGGTAGGGTCAGTGAAGATAAAACGAGGAGTCTCCATT
>CAYPUO010000039.1:0-11249 GCA_964413775.1 uncultured archaeon | reverse complement strand
CCTTCGGTCAAGATATTTGTATTAATTAGTCAAGTCGCTTTTGCTGCGACAAACGTTGACTGCAGAACAAGTGCACACTGGAACAATTGTCATACCACCGAAGACTATAAAACCACACCCCGAAGTTCGACGCTACACAACATAGTAATCATCTCAGGAGATTCATCAAATGCTATCGAAGCAAAGACGATCTATGATTTTCACGATTCTCATTGCATTGCTTGTATTTTCACCAGTTGTTACAGGTCTATTCGGAAGAGAATCGCCAATATCGCTAAAACAGACCTTCTTTGCGGCTCAGCTGGAGATCACGCACCCTCCAGACATGGTCTTTGAGAACGGATCCCTCGGAAAGCAGATTGTGTGGAATGTGACTACTGAAACCCCCAAGAACTTCACTGTGACCCGAAATGGTGATGTGTATGACTCGGGTTCTTACGATGGGGGCTTAATAGTCGTAGACCTCAACACTCTCTATGAGGAGAATCTCACCAAGACTCTCCCCGTGGCATTCACCTTTGTATGTACTGTCTTTGACATGAGTAATGCTAGCATTTCTGACTCTGTTCAGGTTGAAGTGATTGCGGATGTCTTGGCGCCTATTATTGTCCCGACAATTGACAATGTCTACGGAGCCACAAATGCATCATATGAGGTTGGCAGTTTTGGGCATACCATCACGTGGAATATAACTGAGAGCAATCCTAGTACTTACAATGTGACTAGATGGTCAAATGAGACCACCAGTAACTTCACTGTGCTTGAAGCTGGCCCGTGGAGTGGCAACAACATAACCATCAATATTGACGGACTGAATGCAACTCATATCTATATGTACACCCTATTTGTCAATGACACGCTTGGACATAATTCAACGAGTTCGGTCAACATAACGGTCTTTGAGGACCTCACAGCTCCTGTAATCTCGCAGCCTTCTGATATCGAGTATGAATTCGGTAGTACTGGGCATGACATTGTATGGCATACCTATGACAGCAATCCGCTGAAGTACACGTTCAAAGCCATTGTCCATTATATTAACACGACATATGGAAATGTATCTGCACTGGTCGGAACGCCATCAAACGAAACGGATGTGTCCTGGTCATTCACCAATCCCAAGGGGCTCAATCTCACCTTTTCTGTTGACAAGATGTACCTAGGTAATTATACGTTCTCACTGACTCTGTACGATAGCTATGGCCACAACTCGACTGACAGTGTCAACGTAACCGTGTACAAGGATCTGAGAGCACCAGTTGTAGATGGAGTGCACACATTTGACTACGAGGAAGGCTACACTGGGTATTCTCTGAACTGGAGCGCTGACGAAAGTAATCCCAGAAGCTATAATCTCACTCGAGGCAATGAAATCCTAATGAATGGTACTTGGCATGGTGAGAATCTCTCTATATCGATTGATGGATTGGCAGTTGGCGAATACATCTACAACATGACTTTGGACGATTACTTCAATCAAAGCACTAGTTACTTGACTACAGTTACAGTCACTCCTGATGCACATCCACCTCTCGTTGAAAATGTCATTGTAATTGAGTCGTATACGACGGTGACCACCAACAACGTCTCAATTCAGGCATATGCGTGGGACTTGAATAATATCTCCTCTATCAAGGTGGAATGGAAACTAAATGACAACGAGACTGTCGTGAACAATGACATGGACCTGTTCGGCAACGATACATATGTTGCTCAGCTCGGAGAGTTTTCACACGGCGACATAATACACTACAGGGTGTCAGCAGTAGACAACTCGTCTGTCCACAACGAGCATCTGACGCCATGGACGGACTACACAGTCGAGTCGATGAGTCCTGTTACAGTTCCACTTGTTGTCTGGGGTGGAGTGCTGGCGCTTGGCATTCTGGCTTCCATTGCGCTTCTGTGGATATACACAAAGACCAAGACTCGGTAAGGCAATTAGAGCTCGCCCATGATCTGGGAAGTGAGACTATCCCTGTTCTCAGTAGTCACTTCAATTATCCTTACATCCGAGCGTGTTCTCACCTCATCCTGAAAGGCGCCTCTGCGCAACTGGATGGTTCCCAGTACTCTCCCAGTGTCGAGACACAGTCGTATCTCAGAAGCGAATCTCGGCGATTTGAGTTCCATTGAGGCAATTTCATCGACTATGATGACCTTGCCTGATTCCCTTGCTTTCTGCAGCGAAGGAATGGCAATTTGATTCAAGCTAGCCACATTCACCGTGTACTTCCCGACTCGCGGCCCATCATGCAGATTGACATCCGCGAGTATGCCGGTCACCCCATCCGTAGTCTGAATGGAGAAGCCAGCTCGTATCCCTCCTATCCTCCTCTCCATTGTCCAGAATCCAGCAACCGTATCTCTGCCCAGGGCGTTGATGACCTTCTGGATTACTGAGCTCTTTCCAACACCTGGACGACCAGTAAGAAGGACATTCATTCATACAACCTACTGCGGTCAGTGAGCTGGTTCCATTTTATAATATCGGGCACCCTTGGACCTTGCAGTGTTCTGTACAGCCTGGACTCCTTTCTCATCAAGCTCCTCAGCTTCAATAATGCCTGCTTTGAGAGCGGCGTTGAAAGCCTCTTTTCCTCTATCGGTACGCAATATTACAGTGGTCCAGTTTGACTCAGAGCCGATGTTTCCACACGATATGTCAGAGTTCTTTGATGTCAAATCATGGCAATAAGAGCAGGATCTAGTTGCGATATGGTTCAACTCGGCAATAGGCCACTCCTTCTCCAGATCGTTGTAGTGCACAGTAAACTTGCCTCCGGCAATGGCCATGCGTGTTACTTCTTCGATTGCTATCTCATTCTCCTTGAGAAATCCCTTGAGGCCCAGATAATCGAAGGACTCCATGCAGAATAGCCCGATCTTCAGTACTTCTATGTCCTTTGCAAGGTTAAGGAATCCTGCGGGATGCCGTTTCAGTTTTGAAATGGCATCTATATTGCAGGATGTGCCTACAATTCCCAGCTTTGCGTAACCCCTTTCGAAAGCAGACATCATCCCCTCAGCAATTGGTGAGAGCGTGTACAAAGTGCCGCCAGACGACAAGATTGTTGTTTCGTCCGTGGCTATAGTAGCAACAGGTAGCCATTTACTCTCTCCCTGTGTGGCGACAACCGCAGCCTGTATTTTGCCTCTTCGCATTTCAGAGGCGAGAATGGCGGTCGCCACTCCACCATCTTGTCTTCGTGGCTGATCCAGTGTTGACCGTGCTTTCCATATTGCTTTGTAGCTACCAATCAGGTCTTCCGGAAGCATAAGAGTTCGGGGACACATGGCATAACATATCCCACAAGCTGTGCATTTCCCTGTAAGCGTAGGAGTATACTTCCCATCAATCCTCTCTGCAGTAATGACATTCACAGGGCAGTTCGAAACGCAAGTCCCGCACTCAACACACACACCTGGCATGATTATATCTCTCTCAAGTTTCTTGAAGGCATATCTCTTTGTGTTCTCCTTCAACCACTCTTGAGACTCGGTCCTTATCTTCTCAATATCGGGCGACATCTCATCTACATCCTGGTTTGGTTGTTTTTCCGTGTACAAGACCTGCATATAAGGAGTGCCGATGCTTGTCGTGCTACTTAATATCGACTAGGTCCTCAACTGACCCCAGTTCAACGATTTCTCCTTCGTCAAACAGTCGCGCCATTTCATACTCATACGCACGTAGGACATCCGCCTTTGTGATGAAACCCACCATAACATCTGGGTTTGATGGATTAACAACAACCGCGTGACCTTCGTCTCGCTTGAGCATTTCGTGGACAACCGTATCCATTGTGCAATTCGGAGCAATACGCATGAAATCCCTGCTCAGATGATCTTCAACGCATACGGGACCACATTCTTTTGCAACCTCATGGAATAGTCCCTCTGTCAGCAGGATGCCACTGATGTGCCCGTTTTCATCTATAACTGGAAACTTCGTATGGTGAGTACTATCTACAATAGTCAGGACTTCCTCAACCGTCATTCCCGGTGAGAGTATCGTTGGTTTGGCTGTCATTACTTGGTATGCCTTTACCTCTCTCAGCGCAATGAGATAGCGCCTTTCCCTGAGGTTAACGCCTCTTCGAACCAGCTTGAAGGTATAGATGCCGTCAGCTTCAATCACAGAAGCAATCATGAATGATGTGGAAACCGCGATCATGAGTGGAAGCATCATTCCGTAGTCCCCAGTCATCTCAGCAGTCATTACAATTATGGTAATTGGAGCTCTTCCTGATGCTCCGAAAAGAGCGGCCATGCCAACCAGAGCAAAAGCCATGGGCTGAGTAACAACCCCGGGAAAGATTATCGAGAATCCGTATCCAATGGCGCCTCCAAGCGCGGTTCCAATGTAAAGAGTTGGTGCCATAACACCGCCTGAACCCCCTGAGCCGAGTGTTAGGGACGTCCCTATCATCTTCAAGACACCAAAGGCGAAGAGTGCTCCCATCACTGCCATTCCCCCCAAGGCTGTGTCTATGAACGAATACTCGTCTCCAAGTATTGCCGGAAACACCGGTTCGTTAGCTGAAACGACGCCGTGGTATCCGAATTGCACTTCGAGCATAAGAGTTAGTATCGCAAGTCCACCAACGAGGAATCCTCCTATTGCAGGCAGAGCATAGTGTGACACTCTCAGTTTCTCCAACAAGCTCTCAATTGCGAAGAATCCCTTGTTCCACAGTACGCTGACAAGACCGAGGATCAGGCCAAGTGCAAGATACAGTACGAGCTCAGGATAAGTGAAAGTGAAGGTCGGCGAAACATAAGCCGGAAATGTGCCAAGCAGCTGGTTTGATACTGCCACGGCAATTACCGATGAGAGGATTACAGGAATTATAGAAAATCCAACAATTCCCCCAGCTACGATCTCGACTCCGAAAAGGAAGCCCCCAAGCGGTGAGTTGAACGTAGCGGCAAGACCACCTGACACTCCGCACACGACCAATGTCTTAGTCATTCGTGGATTCAAATGAAGATATTGTGCAACCGCTGAGCCAACACCTCCGCCTATCTGTGCAATAGGCCCTTCCTTGCCGGCACAGCCTCCTGACCCAATACAGAGTGCTGAAGTCACCAGCTTGGATACAGGCGTCTGATAGGGCATCTTTCCCTCTTCGAGGGCGTATGCCTCCATTATCTCAGGGACACCATGTCCTTTGCTCTCTGGTGCCCACTTGATGATAAGAATCCCAACTAGCAGTCCTCCAACTGAAGGTGCAATTAGCCAACCAAGAGGACCAAGGGCATCAGGTATTAGAATAAAGACAATGCTGAAACCAAGGATTGCGTATCTTAAAGCAACAGCTGAGAGCCCCGAAATCAACCCCACAATTGCTGCGAGCGCATAGAGTGTGATTCGCCTCTTAGTCATTGTCATCGGTACCATTTACACAAATCGCCTTCTATGGTAATTGGGCTGTGGTTGGCTCTATATACGCGGATTGAGGCGCAGATTGCCTTGTGCCTTAAGTCTTACTGAATGGTATAACCGCTTTTACCTCTTCTCCTGATACCCTATTCAATCCAAACGTATATCACTACCGTAGGCGTTCCCTCGGGAATATGGTGAGACATGTGAATCTAACTTCAACTCAGATTCGAAGTCTAATCGAAGCAAACAAGAACCATCAGTGTGACCCATATGATTGCTGCGTGCAGCTTGTTAGCATTGCACATCTGCCCAGCCAGTTCGGGGATTTTCAGGTATGCGGCTTGGTGAGTCCATGTGATGGAAAAGAACACACGGCGATTATCAAGGGAGATATCATAGAAAAAGAGGATGTTCTCGTCAGAATCCATTCTGAGTGTCTCACCGGTGATGTCATGGGAAGCGAGAGGTGCGACTGCCGTGAGCAGCTTCTTGAATCCCTCAGGCGAATCGAGTCTGAAGGCGAAGGCGTCTTGCTTTATCTGAGGCAGGAGGGTCGTAACATAGGACTTACTGAGAAGATAAAGGCATATGCTCTCCAGGACGAGGGATATGACACGGTGGAGGCTAACATTCTTCTAGGGTGGCAACCAGACCAGCGAGACTATGGCATTGCAGCCCACATTCTGCGCACACTCAAAATTAAATCAATTAGACTACTGACGAATAATCCTGACAAGGTGAAGCAGCTAACAGACCTTGGCGTTGTAATCACTGACCGCGTTCCACTGATCATTCCAACGAACGAATTCAACGCGTTTTACCTCAAGACCAAGGAGGAAAAGAGTGGTCATCTACTAGGTGACAAAGCTGACATCCACAACATCGACGAGGTCCTTAGCTATGCGAAGGATCACTGAACCTCCACGGTCACTTTATTTGGGTTGTCGAGCGTTATCAGTTTCATCGATATAAGGAGAGGAATAAGGCTCACTAGGCAAACAACCCCAGCTATGATCCACAGGAACCGCAGACTACCTGATACAGCCCATATCCATGCTCCAATGTTAAGCATGACCATCTGTGCTGTGCTCATGACTGCCTGAAAAGTGCTGAGTGCTCTCCCTTTCTTTTCTTCTCCCACGCCCTGCACAATTAGTGCTCTCTCAGAAGCTATCCAGACGACTGCTACAAATCCCCAGAATATGTTGATGAGCAGGAGGACAACAATGCCTTCTCCCAGAGCATGGACCAGTATTATAACTGCAGTAAAGAAGACTGCAAGGAAGATGCCTGCTTTCAGATTCTTATCAGCAAGTTGCCCACCATAGTATGAGAACGCTGCCAATGTCAGGGACGAGGCGCACCATATGATCCCCCAGTCAGCAGTACTTACATACCAGTCATCGACTACAAGGTTTCCTAGGTATGGGAATGACAGTCCAATCGATATGTAGAATCCGAGCAGTCCTACTACCAGAAGCCAGAAATCCCTGCCGAGACCTCTGATTGAGATAATTGAGCCTGCCCGAGCGCTCTCTTGGATGGAAGTGCTCAGAGTTTCTCTTACAAAAAGCGCACTTACGATAAATGCGAGGACTGTTCCTAGTCCCCCTAGAATGAGGAGGTCTCCCTGCGGAACGCCTGATAACAAAAGGACTGATGCGAACAGAGGGCTTAGGCCATCAATGGCGAATGCTGGCAGGAGGACCATTGTGAATGTTCTGCCCGCGTCTCTTCCTCCATCCTGAGATATCTGGTCCGCGGGTGCAGCTCGTGCCATGATTACTACAAAGCCCCATCCAAATTGCACCAAACCGTAGAAGACGGGGAATAGCGGCCATACTGGAAATAAGAACAGAAGGAATAGACCACCTGCCATTGGAATATACGCGGATAGAAGGGTTTTCCTCCGACCTATGAAGTCCGAAACGTAACCGGATAGCGGGACGCCAATGAGCCCAGCTATGGAACCAGCTGTGAATGTGAGTCCCATTTGCCATGGCTCCACTAGGGTTTCCAAATAGATCCCAAACTGCCATGTCCAGACGCTCATCGAGAATTGAGCAACACCAACAACAAGTGCGAGTTTCCAGAGGTCCTTCGTCAGTCCCCCTCTCCGATAAGTAATGGGCTTGAATACAGAGTGGTCCGGAGACTCCATGAATTTGACCTCGCAAATATCTTTTAACTGCGTTCGTACGTTTTCCTTAAGACCCTGACTGTCTACACGGTATTACTAACGTCACGCAATGCTTAAAGTGTAGAACGAATCAAGAGGGCAGTGAGACATCAGCCTTGATAGTACTGGAGGAAGCAGACTTACGGCTGAATAGAGCCGTTACATTCGAATACCTATATGCGAATGGCCTTGGAGGTTACGCCTCCTCGACCATCGTGGGTCTGAATACGCGAAGTCATCATGGTCTACTTGTTGCTGCTCTGAATCCTCCTGTTGACCGATGGCTGACACTCTCCAGACTTGATGAGGTAGTGGCAACTGGGGACGAGCCATGCAATCTGGGAACTGAGCATTCTGCGAGCGGAGTATCGCAGAGAGGATACCGCAATCTTACGAGATTCATGCTGAACCCGCTTCCCCAGATGTCTTATGCAACAGACTGTCTCACCATGACCAAGACCGTATTCATGGCGTATCGAAGGAATCTCACAGTGGTAAACTATGAGTTCAAAAACACAGAAGAGACTGTTCTCACTGTTACACCTTATCAGACCTGCCGGCCTATCACTCGTCTGACTCCCAAGCTCGATTTCACTCCTGAGATTGAGGTGATAGATGATCACTCGTATCTTTCCTATGATGATAGGGAATCAAGCCCTTGGATGTATGCTTATACTCCAGACGCAGAGTTCATGCAGACAAAGCTGAAGACTTCAGAGCCTCAGATCTATAGAAAGGACAAGGCTGCCGGACTTGAGCATGTGGAGGAGCTGTATATTCCTGGTGTGTTTCATACAATTCTAGACCCGGGTGAGCATTACCTTAGCTTCCTCTTTGCCGTTGGTCAGACTAGGAAGACACTAATGAGGGGACTCGGAGATCTCGTGGAGGCCGAACGCAAGGATTTTGCACAGCTGCGGTTTGATGAGCTTAGACGAAGGAAGATTCTGAACGACCGGGCATATGCTCTAACGAATAGGGGCCGCCATGAGGATATTGAGTGGCTTGTCTACAACGCAGACACGTTCATTGTAGATAGAGCCTCAACACGCAGGAAATCCGTCATCGCAGGATATCATGAGCTTGTCGATATCGGGCTGGACGCAATGATTGCTCATACTGGTCTTACGGTTGCTATTGGTCGCTTTCAGGATGCTCGTGAAATACTGACGACCTATGCACGTTACTCTCGATATGGGCTGATAGCAAATGACTTTCCAGACCGTGGCATCCAACCTGAGTACGACTCTGTCGATGCCTCGTTATGGTTCATTATCGCGGTCAAGAAATATCTGGATGCAACAGATGATGCTGAGTTCTTGCGCGGCATCATTTGGGATACAATGGAATCTATTATCACGGCCTTCCGAATTGGTACGAAGTTCAACATACATGAGGACCATGATGGACTGATTAGCGCAGGTATCGAAGGGGTTGAAGTGTCGTGGATGAACGAACGTGTTGGCAACTGGTGTGCAACGCCGCGAATTGGTAAGTGCGTGGAAACGAATGCTCTCTGGTACAATGCATTGATGGCAATGGGCGACATGTCTCAGATGATGGGCAGAGACCCCTATGAATACAGAGCTGTAGCATCCTGGATTCGCGAAGCGTTTGTTCAGGCATTCTGGAATGAGAAGCTCGGGTATCTCTATGACATCGTTACTGATGAAGAAAAAGATGACTCACTTCGGCCGAATCAGATCTTTGCCCTGAGTCTTCCTTATAGACTTCTGGAGCACGATATGGAAAAATCAGTTTTGAAAATCGTTACGAATGAACTTGTGACACCCTTTGGACTAAGAACCCTATCTCCAAAGGACGAACGTTATGCTCGCGCACTGACTGGAGGTCCCAAGAGCAGAGCTGGTGCGACACATCAGGGAACTGTTCATCCTTGGTTGATTGGGCCATTCATATCAGCATACTTGGCTGTGAATGGTCGAACTGCGGAGAACCGTGCTTTTGTTGAAAAAGAATACTTCCAGCCAGTATTGGATACCATCCGGAGTGGATGCTTGGGAACTATATCTGATATGTTCGATGGCTCCAAACCACACCGTGACCGTGGTGTCGTTTCGCGTGCCCGTAGTGTTGCTGAACTTCTCAGAGTCTACTTTCAGGAGTTGTAGGATATTGCAGATTCCACATGGTATTCATCTGATTAGAACTCCTACGCCCTTTGCTGTTGGTCCGGTCAATTGCTATTTGATTGAGGGGAGTCCCCTGACTTTGATTGACACAGGAGTCAAGTCTTCCCTGTCTCTGGAGGTCCTAAAGCACGGAGTGAGTGAAGCGGGATATGACATAGCAGACATCGAACAGGTGTGCATTACACATGGGCATGTTGATCATATGGGTCTGGCAGAAACCATATCGGAGCACAGCAAGCATGATGTGGACATCTGGATCCATAAGCAGGATTTGATTCGGCTTACTGACTATGAGAACTATATTGAAGACAGGATGAAGGCATACCACCGGATTGCTGAAGAAAGCGGTGCTCCTGTTAGCAGTGGACTAGTGAATTCCGAGCGCCAGATGGCTGATTATTTTTTGAAGTACGGAGAATCTGCTAAAAACGCGAAGGCGCTGACCGATTCCCAGCAGATTACCACTGGCAAGGGTATCCTTGAAACTGTCTGGACTCCCGGTCACTCATTGGGCTCTGTATGTTACGTGATGAGAGAAGAACCTGTCATATTCGCAGGGGACCATGTCTTGGGCGATATCAGCTCGAATCCGAGCCTCGACTTTGATGGGAAACTTGGGATATCGATGTTGACTTATTTCAAATCCCTGGAACGAATGAGGCAATACGCTGGCTATCTGGTGTTACCAGGTCATCGTTCGCCTATCGAGAACCTAGAACAGCGCATCGATTTCCTGTTGTCCGATTACGACCGCAAGCTGAATGAAGTTGAGACTGCCTTGAGTCACAATCCAATCTCAATCTACGAGCTGTCACGCAGGATTTACGGCGACTACTCATCTGACCAGCTTGTCCTAGCAATTGCAGAAACTCAAGACCTTGTGAGAATATTGGAGGAATCCGAAAAGGCCGTTCTTGCCCACAAGAATGGGGTGCTTCTTGCTTCTTCCTCTGGCTGATCCATATGTATGATTCATCCATTATACTTTAATAATAAATATTCAGTACTATTCGTGCAGTACTCGAGTTTTTCCATCAAAGGACATCAGGATTGAACCTTTGATGAACAACATATCGGTAATCAATGAGCCTATTACTCGGCGCGCATCAGGTTTCACCATTTGCATGGATAGAACGATTGTGACCAGAGTCTCAAAGGAATTATCTAGGCAGATTTACCGATTGGGGGATTTTTGAACATGAAACGAATAAGCAGTATACTAATTGTTGCTCTGCTCGTTGTTATGATTGGCCCAAGTGCAAACTTCGTGTCTGCACAGACTACTCCTAGCCCTGTCATACGTGTGGGCTGGAATGTCGTTGACCAGACTCAGAATGTCAGTCACACCGAACAGAGTTCAGAGTGGATGTTTGGCGCACAGCCATCCATTGTCATTCAATATGCTGATAATGGAACAGACATCTCGGAAAACCACTATAGAGTGGGAGTTAATGACGAGCTCTTCATCAACATCACTATACCCAAGTCGTTCTTGGGCGACGATGTTGGACTGGATACGTTGCAGTTC
>CAYPUO010000038.1:0-11283 GCA_964413775.1 uncultured archaeon | reverse complement strand
GAATTTCATAGCAGGATTGAGGAAATTACCCAGCAATTCATCACCGTGACACAGAGTGTCGAGTCTACTTTCAGTGGCCTTGTTGCCAGCCAGTCAGTGGAAGCGAGGGATCTGATTGCATCTGTACATTCTGAGTTTAAGAACTCGATGAAGTCTGAGATGGATGGCCTCAGTGAAGACGCCATCAAACTGCAACAGGAATTCTCTTCAGAGATAGGAATGCGTATTGATTCCGTTGTTGAGTCAACTGCCTCGTTGAAGCGCACCCTTGACGAATTCTCAGCAGAGAAAGAGTCTGATGTGTCGAAAGCGCTTGGAGCGGCAATTAAAGCAATTGAATTGTCATTGGCCACTGTTCAAGAAAACCTTGCTGCGCTTGAGTCCGGAACGGTGAAGCAATTCGGCGAGAACTTCCAGCAGATATCTCATGAATTTGCAGCGTCGGTAGCCGGTGCTCGAGACAACATATCCGAGCGACTGAAGTCTATTACCCCTGAAACTTCTGACATCCTGGCGAAGAATACTGCTAATGTGAAGACCACCGTAGACACATATCTCTCCGAAGAGATGGAGTCAATGCAGCGCGTACTCGGTGAAACCAGTAGAAAACTGGACAAGCTAGCAACCACGAATATTAAGAAGACCGCTGATAAGGTCAATGAGTTTCATGTAGATATGGATACAGCACAGCTCACTGCCTCAACCGCCCGAAATGAATCTCGTGACGGCATCATGAAGGCAATAGAGGACCGTCGTGCTGAAACGGCAGTCGCATTTGATGCGGCTTCTGTTTGGATTGAGTCTGCGATGAACAACATATCAAGTTCCTTAGAAACGTTAGGATTAAAACTCAATAACGAAGCCATGCATGCTCAACAGGCCCTCGGCAAGTCTGTAGAGAGTGCGGTTGAGGCATTCCGAGAAGGGTCACAATCACAGGTTGCGCAACTGGAGGACATCGGGAGCTCATATCTTAAACATGTTGAAGGGCAGCTTCATTCGAATATATCAGAGTTCAACGTCGCCAGCGAAACAACCCTGAATGCAGGTGTTGATGCTCTCGCTGAATTTCCCGAGAAAGTGGCTGCCGAAGCCGAAAATGCATCCAAGAGTGTTCTAGCAGAGGGCCGAGTTCGCTTTGAATCCAGCGAAGGGGAGGCTGAAGCGAAGGTCGCAGAGTTTGAAAAAGCCTCGAAGGCATCCACTGAGGAGATTCAAGACCTCATTGACCGGATTGACGAACAAGCAACGAAGTCACGTGATGCGGCAGTGGAACAGATCCATCAGTCTGCTATTGTTTCAAACCAGTATGCTGCACGCAGGCTCGAGTCTGTTGGTGTTGAGTTAAAAGCTGCTTTCAGCAAGTCATCATACGGCATTGTTGAGGATTTAACTGGCAAGGTATCCGAATCTACCAGTATTATGCAGGAATCCCAAAAATCTAGTGATGCTGAAATCTCCACGGCAAGCACACAGCTTCAGCATTCCCGCTCTGAATTGCTTCAGTCTCTTTCAAATACTACTAGCGAATCATTGAAAGAATGGACAGATACCACTCGCGAGAGAAGCACAGCTCTTTCGGTACAGTTTCAAGATGCCATGGCAAAAGCTAGTGAAGGCGCAAGCAAGACATCAGAAATGCTCAGAGCAATACACGAAGCATCTCAGGAACTTGCAGTTCTCCCCTCTGAAAACACTTGGTATATGTCCGGGAATGAGGAGATCTGTTCGTATATTCTTGACATGGCTGCTCGCTCGGAGCTCTCAATCGTCATCTCAATACCTAATCTCGCCTGCCTTGACCTGAAAAAACTGTCAAAGGTTAAGGCACCTACCCGAAAAGTCCTGATTGTACCTGAGAGCGAAGAGAGAGATGTAAGTCTGGACCAGTTGAAGGGATGGAGAATCTGGGAGCTTCCGAAACCTGCCTTGCTCTCAGTAATGGATGACAAAGAAGTCCTAATTGGAGGCCAGGCAGAGAACGTTGGACCGTTCTGTGTGCTATCAAGAGATGAGGCATATTTGAAGCTCTATCGGGATATCATCGGCCCGGCAATCATAGACAAAGCAAACAAATAGTCAAAGAGAGATTTGGTAGATTATGGCATCCTCTCGTCCGTAGTAGTGGGAAGACCTGCCGGTGGAAACCAATCCCATCTTCTCATAGAGCTTACGGGCTGGCAGATTGTGTTCTCGCACTTCAAGAAAACAGCTCACTGCGTTCCTCTGCCGTAGGTCCTCGAACACGAAGCCAAGGAGTGCTGTAGCTATCCCTTGTCTTCGACACTCTTTTTGCACTGCAATATCCAAGACATGTCCTCTATGATCGCTCCGGTTATACTCCCACACCGTGTATCCTATCACTTCGTCGTCTGACTCATAGACGGCCATCTCAACCTCAGTAGTCCCATCTCTCAGGTGTCCTCGACCAATAGATAACATATAGAATGCATCAAACTCCCAAGGCTTCTCGAAGCAGTCCCTCTCCAGTTCCATCACCTTTGCTAGGTCTCGAATTTGCACCCAACGGATTCCTTTCTGCATACATCTTCCCTCAAATTGCATGTGCCGCCCGTCATTCATATTTCGTAGAGTCGATTGGGTCAAGTATGGCTCCACAGTTCGGACAGAATCGAAACTCTGGGTTCACCTCGCACTGGCACATGTGGCATGTAATGGTTTTCCGACGTATTGGCCTAGAGACCAGTAAGAACTGAGCCAGAACCACAACAACAAAAAGAACTGACAGCCCGATTAAGGCTGGTCCAAAAGAACCAACATCTCCAAAGAAGAAGAACGGAAAGAAGAAGAAGAAGCCTCCTGAGTCCCCAGCGCTACTGGATACTAGTAAGAGAACTCCGGCGAAAACCAATACAAATCCAGTGAGAATCACCCACTCATTCAACCTAGTCATAGGCATTCTACTCCGCTTGCATATACATGACACTGTTTACTGTTCTGTTTCTGTTGATGGCGTAGGTGAGAAGTCAATACTTAATGTTTTACTATCATCTCACAAGACATATCTACTATTATCGATTACATGAAATCGAGTTCTCCAACCTCATCAGGTAGCAGAAAGAGAGGTAACAGAGCATGTCGCGAAAGAACAGTAAGAAGATTGCTGAGGATGAACGTAAGAAGAAGTACCTCTTCAAAGTGACTATTGTGGGGCCAGACGATGGCATTCTTAATCGAGTGTTAGATGTCGTGAATGATGCTGCAGTTGCGGTTGATGGCATAAGGATTGGCACTACTGCTGTTGAAACTGATGAGTCTGATGTTCGTGCTGTCACTTGGTCCCCTCAACACGCTGCCCTAGATATGCTTCTCTCGGTCACATATGCAGGCGCGAATGCAGTTGTTATTGTGATGCCTGATGTTGATCCTGCTATAGAGTCGATTTATCGGAACGAGATACGCCAGAATCTTGGTAGTGGTGTCCCAACAAGAATGATTGTTGTTGGCTCAGAGATCGATGATTTCAAGAAAGTGGAGATAATGAACACATTTGATGACCTGTTTCATGAGATACTTGATAGGAAGGAGAAGTCCAAACCAAAGTAGAAGTATTACCTGTGTGATGGAAAGCCTTTTTTCATTTGTCGAGCTGCGAAGGGCAGGTGTCTGTCATGAGTCCGGATGATAAGAGATCTGATGATTACTGGATGGGCGTACGCGACGCACTTAGGATGGTCGACTCCTTTATGCGATGGTCTAAAGACAATAAGGACCACGCAAAGCCCATGGATGAATTCATCCACGATGGTCTAGTTGCAGCCGCAAAGAGATGTGAAAGTTGTCTGCACAAACAACTCGGCATCTCCTTCAAGGATGAAGATGAAATCACGGAAGATAGCGTTACAGAAGTCGAGTCTGAGGATACTTCTGTGAACCAAGAACTGTCTGAATCGGAGTTCTCCGAAGACACCTCTCCTGAATCAACACCACCTGAAATCCTTCTGGATACTGAATGCCTTGATCCAACCGGCGATGTTTCAGTCATCGTTGAACCTGAAGCCAGCAGTACTCCTGATGAAGGCCCGAAAGTCCAACTAGTGGACGAGCCAGGTGTCAGCATCGACTCAATAGGCGCACCGGACGGTTTACTTGATAATGATGCGCTTTCTTCCAGTGAGGTCCGCGACTTCTCTAGTGACTTCGAGCTGGTCGAGCCAGACTCTCTGATGATTGAACCATCATCAGAGGAGGATGAACCAGATAATGGTCCGGCTTTGGAGGAAGAAGACTCTGAAGCGCTTTCTGGCGAGGATGAAACAAGTGAGTCCTCTGAAGATTCGTATGTTCCTGAACCTCCAACAGAGGTTAGAGAAGACATCGCAGTTGAACGTCCCCGATACACATGGGAGGCGCCGCCTCCTCATCCTGCTCCAACTGATGACCACCTTGAAGATACGGAGTCTGATGACTCCGAGCCCGAGAAAACCGATGATAAGGGGTCACCTCCTCCCCCTCCCCCTCCTCCTGATACAGAAGAAAGCGAAGAGGAGCGAAGGAGAAGAGCTCGACGACTCTTCTTTGGGACATGAGCCCAAACATCCGAAATTTCAACGATCAGAATGGAACTAGTGAAAATGAGATATGCGTCTTTTGTGTCAGTCGCATTAAAACGAAGTCAACATGAGGCACTCACAGCTGCAATCTCTAGAATGCCTACCCCTGTGCCCATAGGTCCCAGAGTCAACAAAGTTGTGCTGAAACCGTCAATTTATGATCCCAATCTTGTGGGTAACACAACACTTGGTATGGCAAAGGCCGTTACGGAGTTCTTTGGTTCGGTTGCACCTGTCATCATTGTGGAGAGCGACAATCCCCGAAGGACAGCTGAAGAAGCATTCACGCAGAGTGGCTATAACGCACTCGCTTCCGACTTAGTATCTCTTGTGAACTTGTCTGGCTGTCCTCTCACTGAAGTCGACTTTGCAGGTACATTCCTGAGGAAAGTGCATATGCCTCAGGTGCTTCTGAATAACGGGTTTCTTGTTAACATTGCAGTCATGAAAACTCAGCAGGGAATTGGGCTCAGTGCAGGAATCAAGAATCTCTTCGGACTTCTGCCCATACGTGATAAGACAGTCTACCATGAACACCTTGATGACGTTATCCTCGACCTCCTAGTGCATTTCAGGCCGGCTCTCAGTATCATTGATTTGACTAGCCTTGTTGTGGGTCAAAGAGAGCTCTCACAGAGCCGCCATGTGGGTGGTATCATTGTTGGGCTTGACCCTGTCGCAGTTGATTCCTACTGTGCTCAACTTATTGGCCTTGATCCAATGAAGATTGGATATCTCAGGAGAGCAGATGAGATGGGTCTCGGCGAGGCACTGCCAGAGCGGATCCAGGTGTTGGGTACTGAGCATCAGATTACCCGGCTATCGGAGATGTGTGCAACATAGACATGTCCAAAACTCATATATGACAATCTCTCTAGCAGAAGCTCGCCCGTCCAAACGGGGATGAACCGTTCTGTTCTGGTGGCGCTGATATGGACTGGACCTCTCATCACATGCAGGTGATTCCTCCCTCTGACACCCTGAAAATACTTGACATGGCATCAAAGATGGAGCGCGAAGGAAAGAAGGTATACCACTTGGAAGTTGGGCAGCCTGACTTTCCGACTCCACAGAATGTAGTTGATGCTGCCATTGCAGCTCTGAAAGCAGGGAAGACGCGATACACCCCTTCTCGCGGGATTCCCGAGCTACTGCAGGCAATTCAGGAACTCTATGCTCGACGAAATATCACGATAGATGGTGCAACGGATGTCATTGTCACTCCTGGTGCAAAGATGGCAACGTTTCAGGGATTTCTATCCACAATTGATGTTGGTGATGATGTCCTCTTGCTCAATCCTGCCTGGCCCACATATAGGGTACTGATTCGCCATGCGGGGGCAAAGCCCGTGAGTGTTCCGACAGGACCGGGTTATTCGCTTGATGAAGAGGTTCTGAAGGCCAAGATTGGGAAAGAGGTTTCCGCAATCATAATCAACTCCCCCAACAATCCAACAGGTGGAGTTCTCCACAAGGATGAGCTGAAAGCCATTTATGACTTGGCCGAGGACAATAACTTTCTGATATTCAGCGACGAAATCTACGAAGAGCTTGTCTATGATGGATTCAAACAGACCTCGATGTTGGAAGTCGATCCTAGCATGATCCGGACTGTTGTGATTAGCGGTTTTAGCAAGTCCTATTCAATGACGGGCTGGCGCCTTGGCTATGCAATAGCTTCGCCAGAGACTATCAATAACATGGTTCGGATTCAACAGAATACCACATCATGTGCTACCTCATTCGTGCAGTACGCTGGTGTAGAGGCATTATTGGGTGACCAGAGCTCCGTCAAGATGATGCAGCAGGCATTTCAGGAGCGAAGAGACCTCATCCAGAGGCTGTTCTGTGATATCGATGGCTTGCAGTGTATGAATCCGATGGGCGCATTCTATGTGTTTCCTGACTTCAGTGGTCTCGAGCTTAGCAGTGGGACTCTAGCTGAACTACTTCTAAAGAAGACTGGTGTCACAACGGTACCCGGCATAGCCTTTGGTGAGGAATACGACACTCATCTGAGGTTTTCATATTCAGCTTCGAATAGTGATATTGAGAGTGGAGTCAAAGCCATGGGAGAGTTCCTAGAAACAATCCGCTAGGGGGCGCCAGAGTTAAAGCCCAGTTCAGAGGACGCGCTGCCAAGATTTGAGTGTACCAAGTGTGGTGCATGTTGCTCTCATAAAGCACTTCTGGTCACACTTACAGGACGTGATGTCACCCGTATTGCCGTTGGCCTAGGTCTTGATGCGCGACAGCTCCTACGGGCGGTTGATTTCTATGTATCATCACCTGGAGAAGCCTTGCCCATAGGCTTGCAGGACACTTCTCAGGTATTAACTGAAGAAGGTCATGCTATCATGGCCTTGAAGAAGTCGGAGTCAGGCAGCTGTATTTTTCTGGATAATAACATGTGTCTCATTCATCCTGTCAGACCCGGAGCATGCAGGTCATTTCCCTTCTTCTTCTCAGAAAAGGGTGGGTCTGTTGCATGGGGCCTTAGTGCAATGAATTCAATCTGCCCTGGACTTGGAACGGGAGAGAAGGTGTCATCCAAGGAGCTCTTGGAACTGGCTGAGCAGGTTCTTGAAGAAATAGGTATCTCAAAGGAGTTCATAGAAAACTGGAATAAGTCAAATACTACCCATAGCTCCTTCGACTTCATCCAGTCTATTCTGCATGACTCTCGGTTCTTTGTCTAATGCTGTTTGACCTGATTCTCTGCGGCTAGAGTCGACTCAGTATCTGCAGAATGTTGCCGAAAATATGTTCAACTGTTCTTGATTTCTCCGCAAATGATGAGAGATGCGTGAGTCTGGCATCACTCTTGACAAGTTCTATGAACTCGGGAGATTTTATTTTGGTATGAATCTGCTCGTTGAGGGTTAGGATTTCAGAGGATGACTTCAGTATGTATTTCAGCATCCTAATTATGAGGTGGAAATCTGATATGTCTCTTAGTTGAAGCGTTTGACTGTAGAACTGAAACTCAAGTCTTGCTAGTCGCTCACGCTTTACGGCAAGGTCTACTATCCAGTCTCTTGCTCTCGTAGACTTGAAATTCTCAACTATTTTGTTCCACTTGTTTTGTTGGTCAAGGAGTTGTACAAGATATCTTCGGAGAAATGCGAAATGGTCAATGCCTTCATCTATGTCTTCCTCAGAGCCAATAGGTTGCATCATATCATCAATATGACTGTGCTTGATGGCAATCATCAGTGAGAACTTGTCTACGTATCTCTTGACCTCATCTGTCTTCTCTTTCTTGGTCATAAGGTCTGCAAAAGAATCTGCAAGAGTAAGGAGAAACTTGTAGAGGCACTCACTACATATCTCAGCACTTGCAGTCAGATCCTTTGTCGAAAGAAATTGGAGTGCATCCTCCAGGTCATTGCCCGGGACATCTTTTCCGTGAATTCTAAGCGTCCATCCCTGAGAAATGCAATAAACTCGGTTGTCGGGATAATTCACGTAAATCGATGCATAGCATGTCTTGCCATCTTGTGCTTGTTCTTGAACCATGCTCCCTCGGTCTGGATGGAGCGCAAAAATGGACGGATCGATTTCGATTGCGTCGACTTCTAGTACGTGGTCATCATTTACGCAGAGTGTTTCGTCATCAAATACCTTGAAACACGGGCAGCCTCTGACAACTTTTATTGACTTCTGGTCAGTGCCGGCATCCTCAGGTAAGCTCTGTACTCCCGATGAGGTCTTGTTCTCTTCATTCATCGCAATATGTGTGGTGTCATTTTATCAGTTATAGGAGTTTTTATGCTGGCCTGACCGTGACCTCTGAAAGAAGCGACAGCAGATTTCGGAAGTGCTTTTCCGACCTCTTTCGTGTATCCTCAGCTAGTTCCAGCCCTTCTTTGAGGCCGTGTGGAAAGCGTTCTTCTCTGACAATCAGAGTACTTGCATCACGAATGTCATCATGTACTGAAAGCATGCTCTTGGCTGTGCCAACCATTAGCTTGAGCTGTGTAATCGTGCCAAGCTCGTCGTCTTCGTCCTTGACTGATGAAGCTTGGTGAAGAAAAACCGTTTCAAGTTTGATCAGGTTCCGGTAGCACTCAAGGAGGTTCTCGATTGATTCGTTCTTGGGCTGAAGGTTCGTATGCATAGAAAGAGTGGCGAGACCGTATCTGTTCTCTACGACCAGTCGCAGATTACTGTCTGCCGCCACTTGCTCATACGAGCCATTCTTTTGACAAGTATGATAGTCATGAATGATATCCTCTGCAATTCTTTCCACCATGCCCCTTGAGTACTTCACGATGATTTCTGCCCGTTCTTTCTCGGTTAGAATGTCCTCATAGACATCTGTCATGGTAACGAGATACTTGTAGAGACATGTTGAGCAAATCACATCGTCGTTTCCCATCTGGGATGCTGTGACAAAGCTAAGTGCATCCATGATATCACAATTCCTGATGACATGGTTGTGCAAGGCGATGTTTCTACCCTGACTAACACAGAAGGCCGTGCCGCTTCGGGGGTCCAGATTGATCAGATTATAGCACAGGCTCGCCTTCTCACTAGCATATCCCTCCAGCTCATCTACCGTTTGAAGCTGAGCAAAAAACAGAGGATCTATTGTAATGGGATTTATCGGTGATACATCATCGTGGTTGATGCAGACTCTCTCCCCTCCAAACTCTCTCATGCATGGGCATCCCCTGACAAGTTGAATGCGATTATCACTGCTGCCTAGGATAATCGAAGAGTCTGGCATCATCTTCAAGAGGTTGTACCATCCGGTGAGCCAATAGTCTAGCATTCAGATGAGCGGCTCATATAGCTGATTTGAAGGACAGGCTAGATTAAAGTATCTTGGACGAAGTACTCATGGAAATAGCATCCAGACTGGCTGCTGTTTAACCCCAGAGCTCTCTCTTGAGCAGGTCCCGTATTGCAATCCTAATGGCTTCCGACCGATTCGGGTAGAGGTTACTCTCAACAAGCTTCTCAAGGCCATCAATATATGTTTCCGGAACGTGTAATGTAACGAGTTTCATTTCACTATCACCAACATCTCTCTGCGACTGTGGGTATTTTCTCACAGCCCATGGTGGTATTCACCTAGTCAATATCCACGTCATACATACATATGATACTGAGTAATACCAACTCGGTATTCAGAAATGCTGCTGCTTTCCGAGGTTTTTGTCATGTCTTCCAACATTTGGATGTTGAATGGCTGCATCCTGTACGACAGCGCTTAAATTCAAGTTTCTGCGCGAACGGCATGAATTTGTTAAAGGTCGTGCACCAGATGGATAGACAGGCAGGCATTGATATCCTATTTAATCCTCGTTCGATTGCCGTAATCGGGGCATCCGCAACAAAAGGGAAACTCGGGAACGATGTGATGCGCAACCTTATTGATAGTGGCTTTTCGGGACGCATCTACCCAGTGAACCCTCGTGGAGGTGAAATCCTTGGCCATCAGACTTTCCGATCCATTAAGGAAATTCATGGCGATGTGGATGTTGCCATCATTGTGATTCCCGCACAGTATGTTGTCGAAGCAGTTGAACAATGCGGTCAGAAAGGCGTGAAAGCGCTTGTTATCATAACCGCAGGTTTCAAGGAAGTTGGGCATGATGGACTTCAAGCGGAGCATACAATCATACAAATCGCAGAGAAGTACGGCATGGTTGTGCAGGGCCCTAACTGTCTTGGCATAATCAACACGCACGCTCCATACAATGCCTCATTCTCAGCAGGGACCCCCCCAAAAGGAACAATCGCCTTTGCTTCTCAATCGGGTGCCCTAATGACAGGAATCCTTGATTGGAGTCTTATGGAGCGCATCGGTTTTTCGAAATTCGTCAGTCTAGGGAATAAAGCCCATCTTGATGAATCTGACTTCATAGAGGCATTTGGGCATGATCCTGACTCAACATTTATTCTACTCTATATAGAGTCTGTTGTTGATGGGAAGAAGTTCATGGATGCCTGTAGAGAGGTAATCCCCCACAAGCCAATCTTTGTCGTGAAATCAGGAATTAGCGCTGCTGGAGCGAGAGCAGCTTCTTCTCACACTGGTTCACTTGCGGGTAGTGATACAGCATATGATGTGGCATTCAAGCAGTGCGGTGTCAGTCGGGCCACTAGCATGGCCGAGCTGTTTGATGTGGCCAATGTGTTTGATGACATGTACCTTCCAAAGGGAAAGAGGGTGGCAATTATCACGAATGCGGGAGGTCCTGGGATTCTTACAACCGACGCTTGCGAAGTGATGGGGCTTGAAATAGCTCGATTTGATTCCGACACAATTGACTATCTAAAAAAGAATCTTCCTCCTGCTGCAGCGGTCTATAATCCAATAGATGCACTTGGAACTGCGCAGCCGGAAGACTATGCTCTATGTATAGAATCTTCTTTGCGCGACGAGAATGTGGACTCAGTTATTGTCCTGCTAACACCTCAAGCAATGACAAAGGCGGCGGAAACCGCACAGGTCATTGTTGATGCACATAGACAATACCCGGAAAAGCCGCTGATTGCAGTCTTTATGGGCGGAAACTCAATGGTGTATCCGAGGATAGTATTAACCGATGGCGAGATTCCTGTCTTTGATTTCCCAGAACGAGCTGTGCATGCACTTTCAGAGTTGTACAAGTATACAGTCCACAGAGATAGCCTGAAGGATGAGGCGACACCGGTTTTTAATGTCGACAGGGAACAAGTCAAGGCGATAATCAAG
>CAYPUO010000037.1:0-11286 GCA_964413775.1 uncultured archaeon | reverse complement strand
ACACTTACTCTCTCATGGCGTATTCATCAGCAGAAGTCGTTACAAGAGCAATGAGAACAGGGAGGCCATACAAGCTGAAGGTAGAACGGACGATAGACTCGATTCATCTCATTCTATCCCATGAATGCATAGGAAATGACCTGCTGGTCACAATTCATGGTGGAGATGAATACCATATCGGTGGAGTTGCTCTGGCTTATCCTACTCAGAGTCATTATCGGGATGCAATCACGGTCAGTGTCAATACGATTACAGCTCCCGGCCACAAGGACTATCTTGTTGCCAATTCTTCAGCTGAGAAGATATGCAGGGCACTTGAGGTTACAACTCTGGTTTCTGTGGGTATTCATGTCGAGAAGGCCACAAAGGAGCAGATTAGCATGATTGTGCAGGAAGTGGACTCGATGGTCGATGAGACCATTGCGTACTATCAAAACGCTGAATAGCGTTTGAGCTAGCATTCCGGTGGGTCTAGCCATTGATAGTCCGGTTCAAGTCTTTCGGTACATTGCGGAGGGTAGTAGGGCAGAGAGAGGTGACCCTTGAAGTACCAGATGGCTCATCAGTACTTGGTGTAGTTGAGGCTGCAATACGGACCTGGGGAAAAGATGCAGAACGGTTAATCATGGACGGCGACTCGATAAGCGGAAATATGATTGTCATGCTCAATATGAAGGACATAGATACACTGGATGGCTCTGGTACTCCTGTCAGACCGAACGATGAGATTACTATTCTACCCCATGTGCAGGGCGGATAGCCAACTATGACGTCTCATTTCTATCTAGAGACCTATGGGTGCAGTCTCAATATGGCTGACTCCGATATGATTGTTGGACGTCTGCACCATCTCGGGTTCCAACAGGTGGACTCGGCGGACACTTCTGATATTATCATTCTCAACAGCTGTGGCGTTAAAGAGCCAACAGAAGACAAGATTATCAGTCGGCTGGAAACGTTATGCAGTTCTCAAGTCCCTGTCGTCATTACAGGATGTCTTCCGAGAATATCCTTCGAGAGAATAGCCAAAGCAATTCCGAATTACGGAGCAATACTCGGTCCCCAGTCATTACATTCTCTGGGACCAATTGTTGAGAGGGTTGTCCAGGGTGATAGAGGCATCGTGCACCTTGAGACAGAGCCTGAGTCAAAGCTGAGGTATTTTGAAGGGCCGCGGGGCAGTATGATATGTACGATACCAATCTGTGAGGGCTGTATGGGGAGCTGCGCGTACTGCGCTGTAAGGTTTGCTCGGACCAATGTAAGGAGCTATAGGATATCAGAGCTCATGGAAGTGGTAAAGCGTTGTGTTCACCTCGGTTACAGAGAGATAAGACTGACCGCCCAAGATGTGGGTGCTTTTGGCCATGAGTCTGGAGAAGCCCTCATCGACTTACTAGGCCAAGTTGCCACAATCCCTGGGGTCCATCGTTTCAGACTTGGAATGTTTAATCCCAATCTAGTAATGGACAAGCTGGACCCTCTTGTCGATGTACTGTCATCAGAGCGCTTCTTCCGGTTCTTTCACATCCCTCTCCAGTCAGGGTCGGATACTGTGCTAAGAGCCATGAAACGAAAGTACACGGTTTCGGATTGGAAGAATGTCGTTGCTGCATTCACCAACCGTCTTCCTGAGATTACAATAGCCACAGACATTATCGCTGGTTTTCCCGGGGAAACAGACGATGATTTCGAGCAAACCCTCAAGGTGTTAAGAGAAACTCGCCCCTCCGTCATAAACATCTCAAAGTACGGTGATCGTCCCGGCACAGCCGCATCTAAGTCTCCGAACAAGGTGAAAACCTCGATAAAGAAGCAACGAAGCCGGGTGCTTACTAAAGTGGCCGATGAGCTGGCAAGTGAAGCGAACAGGTCATGGATTGGGTGGAAAGGGCCCGTACTAGTCACCGGCAACATGCGGAGTGGTCAACTGCAAGGGCGCACCCATACCTACAAGCCCGTGCTCCTTATTAGTGGTGCTTCTACTGACAGTGTGCTAAATGTTGAGATTATCGATGCCAAGAAGACGCATCTAGTTGGGACTATTCTCTAGGTCTGATATTGATTGGTACTGACTTACCTGAGCCTGCACTTTTCCTTGCGGCTTCCACTATTTCAAGTATGGCAACGCCGTCATCGATCCCAACAATGGGCTCGTCACCATTCTCAAGTATCCCGATATAGTTTCTCAAGACCTCTCTCACCGGCTCACCATACACCTTGATGGTTGCGCCTCTTTCTGGAAGACGAATTGCTCTCTCATCAGCCACAGGCTCTTGGTCTATGTCACTTACCCGGATGATCTGTGCAAACAAGTCGAGCATCAGAGCTCCTTTTGTGCCTGATACATCCATCATCCGTATTCGGCCTGTATATTGTCTTGACAGATGGAAGACGTGTTGTGTACCGTTCTGGAACTCCACGAGGACTGTTGCTGCATTGCAGATATCCCCGATTTTGTTACACTGTGCATACAACAGAGCGGGGCCTGTGCTAATCCTTGTCATTATGTCAAAGTCATGGACACCTAGGTCTTCAAAGACATCGCCTAAGGACGCTATTCTGGACTCCTGTACGAGGCCTCTCCGATCATGGATAACTGTGACGGGTTTTCCAATTGCACCCTCTCTGATGAGGGACAATGCTCTTCCTACAATTGGATTATAGATCTCTGAATGTGACACTATTGCAGTCACGTTCCTCTTCTTGAGGACAGATGCGACTCGCTTGGCAGCTTCTATCGTACTGGCTATAGGCTTCTCAATTAAGACTGCTCTTATCGAGTCATGATTCTTTACAACTTCTTCGGCTATCTTTCCGTGAGTAGATGTTGGTGTAGATATGATGACTCCATTGAGAGCGAGATTCTCTATCATCTCATTATAGTCTTCAAATGCAGGGACTCCATACACACTTCCGATGCGATTTGCCGCAGCTTTGTCAATATCTGTGACTCCACAAAGAAGTCGCATCTCGCCAAGAATCCTAGCATGAATACGGCCCATGTTTCCTGTCCCAATGATTCCAATTCGGGGTGTGGTCATCACTCAGCACCTAGTGTTCATGTCCACTCCTCTCTCATGCCCTTAATTAGCTTGTTGTTGGAATAGTGCCCTAATTCATTATCTCACACAGATTAGCAGTGTTCAGTATGCAGTGGCTGAGTTGCAAATCGCTGACATCAGGAGCTTATATTCTCCGAGTCCGACAGAACATTGAAAATCGCATCTCTCACTACCATTATGCTTCTCCCTGCCTCGGACCCGCCTCGCTCCCTCGACCTCCTGGGGTGGGTCCTTTACCGTAATACTGCTTTTTACTGAAGTTCATTTCTGCCCGCTACGAACCAACAAGCACAAACGAAACACATCCAAGACCATTTGGCCACTTAGTAGCTTTCAAATACTGGAGGATACGGTTTCAACTCAAAGGACCCAGTCAAATGGTCACATCTACCCTAGGGGGATTTGATTATTCGACTGCTGTTTCCCGCTGCTGGGTGCTACAATGCAAACTAGAAGTACCGCTGAATACAAGGGTCAGTCCATCGAGGCGACTCTCGACTCTCTTGATTCGAGAGTCACGGGCCTTGCCAGTGAGGAGGCCAACCTGCGGCTCTCAGAGTATGGCTACAATGAGATTGCCGAAGAGAGGCATAATCCAGTCAGGGACTTCTTGGCACGATACTGGGGGCCTATGCCGTGGCTCCTAGAGATAACTATGATACTATCCTTTCTACTCACGCACATAGTGGATGGAATAATTGTCTTCATGTTGTTGACAATCAATGTCATTGTTGGCTTTGTCAACTCCTCCCGTTCTCAGAAGGCGCTTGAAATGTTGCGTACACGGCTTGCCGGCCTTGCCAATGTGAAGCGTGATGGAAACTGGACTACTCTGGAGGCTCGTTATATTGTACCGGGCGATGTTCTTAACCTGACTCTCGGTGAAATAATCCCTGCTGACTCCAAGATCATTCGAGGCGACGTAGCTGTAAACCAGGCTGCTCTAACAGGAGAATCGCTACCTGTCCATATTCAAGAGTCAGACATTGTCTATTCTGGTACTGCCGTGACGCAGGGCGAGGCCACCTGTGTGGTTGTCAATACCGGTGAGTCAACTTTCTTTGGGGCAACCGCCAGGCTTGTGCGGATTGCCCATCCAGAGTCCCATCAGACCAAGCTGGTCCTCACGATTGCACGGTATCTGTTGTACTTCAGTTTACTGGCTCTTGTAGCAAGCACGGTGTACGCCCTGTTTTTCGGAGCTGACTGGGTCCTGCTAGTCAGTTTGGCCATAATCTTCCTGATGGGCTCTATTCCTGTCGCTCTGCCTGCAGTTCTAGCAGTTGTTCAGGCGATTGGTTCCATTGAGTTGTCAAGAAACGGGGTGCTTGTGACCAGACTTGACTCAATTGACGATGCGGCTTCCATCGATGTGGCGTGCATTGACAAAACGGGGACGATCACTCAGAATAAGATTTCAGTTGCTGAGGTCATAGCTTTTCCGAGATATTCTAAGGACGATGTCATTCTGAATGCAGCACTGGCCTCCAAGGTGGGGAGCAAAGACCTCATTGATCAAGCGGTTGTTGAGCTTTCACAGCTGTACCAGCTCCGTGTGGACTATGGCTTACAAGCCTCTTTTACTCCCTTCTCGCCATCATTGAAGCGATCGGAAGCCATCATCACGCAGAGTGATGGTCAGTACAAAGTCACCAAAGGCGCAGTGCAGTCATTGTTGGCAATATCATCTGTAGATGATGTGACTACTCCTCTCATACGTGAAAGTGCAAATGAGCTCTTTCGCAAGGGATACAGGGTACTTGCTGTAGCAAAATCAACGGCACCCGACACAAATGTTCTCGCGATAATTGGTCTTCTTGCTATATCCGACCCAATCCGATTAGATTCAAGAGACATGATTGAGCAACTGAGAACGCTTGGAGTCAAACCAATCATGCTGACTGGTGACAGTCTGCTAGTTGCAAAGGAAGTTGCTCACCTATCAGCGATTGGGGACAATGTAGTCAGGATACACGAAATGGAGAACGCTCTGGATTCGAGGCCCGAGAGCATCCTTGAGTATGATGGGTTTGCTGAAATCTACCCCGAAGACAAGTACCGAATTGTAAGGACCCTTCAGTCTGCTGGGCATTTGGTTGCGATGACCGGCGATGGCGTGAACGACGCTCCCGCACTAAAACAGGCTGAGATGGGCATAGCTGTTAAGAATGCAACGGATGTCGCTAAGGCATCAAGTAGTATGGTTCTCACCGAGGATGGGGTTGGAGTCATAGCCAACGCAGTCAAGACAAGCAGGAAAATCTATCAGCGAATGCTGAGCTGGGTTCTCAACAAGCTGGGCAAGACAATCCAAGTGATTGGAGTGGTGACGCTTGGCTTCTTCTGGTTTCAAAACTTGGTAATATCCCTCATCGGGATGGTCCTTCTTGTCTTCTCAAACGATTTTGCCACCATGTCACTGGCTACTGACAACGTCAAGAGCACTGCAAGCCCGAACACGTGGAATGTCAGGAACATTACTTTCGTTGGCCTTGCCGTTGGACTGATGCTTGTTATTCAGGGAGCAATAACCATCTTCATCGGGATCGAGTACTTGCATATGGATATCGCAACGCTTCAGAGTTTTGTGACATATATGCTGATCTTCACAAGTCAGTTCAGAGTTGGTATTGTCAGAGAGCGGGATCGCTTCTGGTCGTCTCGGCCGGGAAACGAGCTGCTTGTGTCCATGGCTGGAACACTTCTTGCATTCTTCATACTATCACTGTTTGGCCTAATCATACATGCACTCACCTTTGTAGAGGCAATAATCGCTCTAGTATTCTCAGGGCTCTACACACTTATTCTCGTAGACCCCGTGAAGTATTGGACAGCTCGTAGGTTCAATCTATGATTGCAGGAGTTCTCGGGATTTGCGAAGCATCAATACCCACTGGAGAAGAGTACTGCATTTCATCTGGGATGATTGATGAGGACCAGAAATGGTGCGGAGGGCGAGATTTGAACTCGCGATTCGTGCATGGGTTGATAAAACAACCCCAATGTATCACTACTGAACCAGGCCCTCAACCTGGCACCTTTGACCTGGCTTGGCAACCTCCGCAGTCTGCAAAGCCAAAGCTGATGGTACTTGCAATACCATCATGTAGTGATTACTCGCGCCCGTTGTGGGTGAAACAAATCCACTTCGTCTCGCTTTTTATCTTTTCGGGAGCAATATACAAAATCAGTGTCACAAAAACAAGTGATTTCGGGCACAGAGCAGAGATCAGTATCTCCTTACTCTGTTCCGTTTTAGCCAAAGGTATTACTACCTAGTCGCGGCAGCATACCACTCAAATGGAGGTAGCGCGCGCTTTTGTTTTCTATTTTTCTTTTCGTCTTTAGATTGCATGTAAATGCACCTCCAACCAATTATGGTTCCGTTAATTCGCACATAAGCCTGTGGAAACCTGCACATTGTATCAATGTCTCTAAATTGAGGCGTCTTGCCAAAACAGTGGCGTTTTCAGGCACCGTATGTAGGACACAGTGTTTTGACACATCTTTTGGAGAAGCATGTTGCTGCAATATTGATGGCCACTCAGGACGTGAGTGCTCTTAGGAAAAATGGAGCCCCGGGTGGGATTCGAATTCGTGTCTTGGTTCGAAGTGAGCCAAAAACCCACGACGTTCTGCTTACGAAGCAGACGCTATAACCGCTAAGCCACCGAGGCTTGTAGGCTCTATCGACTTTGTTGTTCTAATAAACATATACCTGAACTCTGACCACAACTCATGATCGGCCAAGATTACTATTGGCGTCTAAGCCGGGAACGCCTGCTGTGCTGTTTCTGACACATCAGTTTTCTATTCTCAGACAATAAGGCGAGACTCCATGTCCAAGGATGAAAGACTTATCTCAGTCCGAAATGGGATAGCTCTAGGTCTTTGGTATGACAGCTGCAGAAATGAGCGAACGCGCATTCCTTGAGAACATTAGGCATATGGTGAACAGAATACCTGGTTCTATACTAGGCTTTGATGATGATGCGTCTGATATTCCTGTGATGGGAACACAGCATGTTGTGCTAAATGTCGACACGTTTGTCCGCGAGTCTGACTGGTTACCTGGAATGACTGCCGCTCAGGTTGGCCGGAAGACTGCTGTTATGACGATAAGCGATATTGTTGCTAAGGGTGCAGCTCCAAAGGCAACCATGCTCTCATTATGCATGCCCGATGATTATCCCCGAGAGGACGCGCATGAGCTGGTGCGGGGGTTCTCTCAGTATGGCCTGAAGTCTGGAATCCCCTTTATTGGAGGTGATCTTGGGAAAGCGAAGGATGTTATCCTGACTGGAGTCGGCATTGGTGTTGCGCCACCTTCAGGCATCATCTCTAGGGGCGGGGCGCAAGAAGGTGACATCATTGCCGTCACAGGGCAGTTCGGGCTGACTGGTCTGGCATACGCCCATCTTCTCAGAGGACTAGAACTCGATTCGGACCTTAGATATGACGCGCTGGGTATGGCTTACACTCCTCACATTCATCATGACCTTATCGCTGCGCTGGCTTCCAATGGGGCAATCTCTGCGTCAATGGACAGCAGCGACGGCCTAGGCATTACTCTGCATACCATGGCAAGACTGAGCGGATTGGCATTCGAGGTACACACTCTTCCAGTTTCACAGGACGTATCCAGCTTTGCAGGACAGCATGGCCTCGACTTATTGCAGCTTGTAATGCAGGGTGGTGAGGAGTTCATCCTTGTCCTCACGGTGCCAAGGGAGAAAAGAAACTTGGCATTCAGCATAGCTGGCGAGCAGAAGGTGCCTCTCATTGAGATTGGTTTCGCAAGGAAGGGGGTTGGTGTCAACTACAAGTCACCCGAGGGAAACATTGAGATTCCAAGTTCTGGATATGACAGTCTGAGAGGATGGGATTAGTCTGGTCAGAGTTGCGGTCGTGGATGGGTATGTTGACGAACCCACGGTTCTGGGTGTCCCCCCGTATCTCAGCATGTATCCTCGCTATATTGCAGGCGCGATTTGGCAAAGTGACCCTCACACAGAGATACTGTACACGACCATCGACCAAGTCAGGAGAAGCTTCGACCAAGCAGTTGAAGTATGGAGCACGTGTGACCTTGTAGTCCTTATCGCTGGGATGATTGTCCCGGGGAAGTACGTTGGAGGCACACCGATTTCTGTCAGAGAAACGAAGACGTTGTTCTCCGACCCTCGACTAGAGTCAACGCCCAAGATACTTGTGGGCCCTTGGGCGAACTTCGGATGTGGTATCGAGGGTGGAAGGATTGCCATGAATTCTAAGTCCCTCTCACCACCCATTGACTTCATCGTACCAGGCAATCCTGAGATGGTTCTCTCAGATATAGCGAAGGCAAACTGGTCAGTAGAGGAAGGGATTTCGAACCTGACGTCTGCGACCCCTAGTCAGATTCGTGAGTTTGCCATTTCTGGGGCGAGCATAGTAGAACAGCACCCCGGTCTTTCGAGAGGATACATCATAGCTGAGATTGAGAGCTATAGAGGGTGTCCCCGATTCGTTACCGGTGGATGCTCATTCTGCACTGAGCCCCTCTATGGTCACCCGCAGCAGCGTCCCATTAATGACATAGTGAAAGAAGTTGAGGCTCTATACTCAGCAGGCATCCGCGCACTTCGAATTGGGAAGCAGGCGGATCTCTTCACGTATGGCTCAGATGAGATGGGCGAAGAGGAGTTTCCCACGCCCAATCCAGAAGCTATTGACGAGCTATTCTCCAAGATACGGCAGGTTGCTCCTGCACTTGAGGTCCTTCACATTGATAACGTGAATCCTGGGACGATTGCCAGGCATCCTGAGGAAAGCAGGGCAGTGACAAGAGCAATCATGAAGTATCATACCTGTGGTGATGTCGCTGCATTTGGAGTGGAATCACTCGACCCTGAAGTCATCAAGCGCAACAATCTGAAGGCCACGCCTGATGAGGTCCTGCAGGCAGTTCGAATCCTAAATGAGGTCGGCGGTATCAGAAACCAGTGGGAGATGCCGCACCTTCTTCCAGGCATCAACCTTCTTTATGGGCTTCCTGGAGAAACAAGGCGGACGCTCGAGTACAATATGGAATTTCTGCAGAAGTTAGTGCGTGAGGGACTCATTGTCAGAAGAATCAATATCCGTCAGGTGATTGGTTTTGAGGGCACAAGACTTGGTGTAGAGAACAAGAGCAAGCTCAAACGAAATCTCTTCTTCAAGCACAAGGAACAGGTGCGAGAAGAGATTGATACAGAGATGATAAGGCGAGTTGCGCCGTCTGGTACAATACTCAGGAGTCTCTTCATTGAGCATCAAGAAGGCAATAGCTATCTTCTTCGCCAGCTAGGAACCTATCCTCTACTATGTCATATGCCCGTTGGCCAAGAATTCACGGACAGGTCCGATGTGATTGTCATCGATCACGGGCCTCGGTCACTCACAGTCCTGCCATATCCCTTCAAAGCTAATCATGCCTCTCTCGCACAGTGGAGGGCTATTCCTGGAATAGGCATGAAACGTGCTGCAAGAGCCAAAGGAAGGTCTTCCTACTCAAATATTGAGGATCTTGAAACGCAGCTCGATAGTCCCATACCTGAATGGATGAAACACTCGCTTGATTTTTCCTAGGAGAAGTCATAGTCAGAGGGTGGTTCCTTTGCTTCTTCTGACACACGCTCAATGATAGCAAACAGAGCGTCTCTGATGAATCTCTGTAATGACAACCTATACTTGCTCAGTATAAGCCCTTGTGAGTAAAGCACTCCTTCTCCAGAAACATAGTCGCCCCTTTCAGTTGGCACACTGAATACTCCTTCACTTCGTATAAACCTGTATCCGCTCACATCAACTATCTTGTTCCGCTTGTGTACTAATGAGAGTTTCATTTTCGATGCTGATGTGAGCCCAGCCTGATCTCTAAACGCGACAAAATACAGCCTCCCACTCACTGATTGACCGATAATGTATACATCCCTGTACTCCTTAACGATATAACGGCGCCTTAACTGTGGTTCAGGTGGTCCCAGAGCTTGCAGAATCTCATAGGCTCTGGCCAGGGATTTTGACCCAGTACCGTAGAGACACGCAATCACAATACCCATTATTCCTAGGCACCCCGATCCAAGAAGCAAGGGTATGAAGATGAGGTTTCTTTGCTCTTGGGGTAGGATGAGTGATAGTCCGACAAGTATGGCTGGGCTTATGATGAGGAATACCCCGATAATGCAGCCGTTTCTGGATTTTGTCTTGAGCTTGCTCAGAGGCGATGTGGAAGGATGCTCATAGGATCTGGAATCGAGTTCCCTGTCTTCATTGAAATCCGGCTTTTCTGACAATCTTACCCCCTCATATGAACGTGGAAAGAATGTATGTGGAACGATTGCTGTTCTGGGAGTGCCTCGAATACTCAACCTCCGCCTCAAAAGGCATGCCTCCACTTGCCCATAAGTCTTTTCGCTCAAGTAACAATGGATGGTGGAAAATCCTAGTCATGGTTTGGATTCTTGGCGTCCTCCGATATGCGCTCGATAATCGCAAGCAGCTGTTCTCTTGTGAATTCCGGAGTTCTCAAGAAGCCCTCACTTGACATGTACTTGACTCCGTAGACAACGGCTTCTCCAGAAACAAAGTCGCCGTGCTCAGTAGGTACGGAAAACACTCCTTCCCTACGAACGAGTTTCATACCTGACACCTCCACATTCGAAAACCACATATTGAGATTCCTTGGAATGCTCAGCTTTGACGCAGATGTGAGTACCGCTTCTTCCCTGAACGCAATGAAATAAAGAAAGCCGGCCCATGACACTCCAATAATGTAGACGCCTCTGTACTCCCTGACAGCATTGTGTCCTATTATCTGTGGCCCAGGCGTTCCCAAGCGTTGAAGGATTGCGTAGGCTCTAACAAGCAAACTTAGTCTTATTCCCTTTGATGCAAATATCCAAAATCCTGCCATGAACAGGACAAACGATACAATCAACATAGGAGCAATGCCCGGATTTGCTTCTACTGATAGCAGCTTCAAAGCTATTAACGGGCTTAACATGAGTACAAACCCTATGACATAGCCCATTCCTGCCTCAGCCTTCAGCCTGCCCATGCTATGTGTGGTCAGTTCATGGTAGGATTGAGATTTGCTCTCCCCAAACTCCCTATTCAGGTCTGACTCTCCTGACATATACCTTCATTCACTTGAACGCACAAAACTGTATGCAAGAGATATGGTGGGCCCGGCGAGATT
>CAYPUO010000036.1:0-11450 GCA_964413775.1 uncultured archaeon | reverse complement strand
TCAGCCGTAGCAAAGCTCTCTGCTGTGATTTGAGAGTCAAGTGCCTTTATGTATGTTTCAATCTGGCGCACTCGTTGTTGTAGGCTCTCAAGTTCCTTTTCAAGTTCTTTTCTTAGTTCAAGGAGAGCTGGTATCTGCGGATTTGCCATTCTAAGCACCTTTGGCTGACTGTGCGCCTTGCACTATCGTTATCATACTATTTTATCGTGTGTGTTATAATAAGTAATACTAAAGCAGACTTGAGCTTGTCAGTTCTCTTCTGCTACGACGCGTATTGCGAAATCCGGACAGTGCATTTCACAAACATGACACACTGTGCATGCGTCGATATCTACCACTCGGGGCAAAAAGAATCCCCTGTTATCGACTTTATCGGACTTCTCAAGGACTGAATGAGGGCAAACTGTTATACAAATGTGACATCCTTTGCACAGTCTGGGGTTGATGACAATCTCTCTTGCCTTCGGCATATCGTCAGTCTCCAAAGCCGAGTCCACTTATCAGGGATATAATGGTATTCATCGGGCCTTTTTGCGAGCATGTTATATGTCGTTGCGATGAACAAAACTATGTAATCGGAGGTTGTCAGTTGAACAGTTTCTTCGTTTTCATGTGTCCGAAATGTCGGAATTTCACTAATGCTCCTGTCGGACAGAAGCGAAGGCGCTGCAGCTACTGTGGTTTCATCATAGATATAACACGTGCAGCTGTTGACTTGGCAGACGACCAGACACAAGCCTCCGAGAAAGTCAGACAATATAATGCATCTCGTGGAGGGGACGAATTCGAGAAGTCTGTAGAGCGATCAAGAGAAAGGGTTCGGGCGCTTTTGCCTAAGGTCACACCCACGATTGCATCAGTCCCGCCCGAAGATACTCCTGTGGTTCCTACTGCGAAGAGGGCTCGACTTTTATCGATACTTGAAAAACACGCAAAGGATCAGCCGCTAGCACTGGACAAACTCGAAGGCTTTGCCCGGGAATCAATGCTGGACTGGACATGGGTTGAGAAGCAGTTGAACCTTCTTGCAAACAATGGAGTACTGATTTTTCCGCGTCCGTGGACGGTGAAACTAGTAAGACTGGCTGACCCTTCAGAAGATATAGATGCGCCACCCAAGGATGTGAGTCAAGAGATATTGAATCTTCTAAAGCGATCAAAGGATGGATTGGATGTTGAGTATATTATGAGGTATTTTGGTAAGAAAGGCATCCGATCCAAATCAGTAGAATCATCTCTGGAGAAGCTCATGAAATCTGGCGAAATCTACGAACCACACACAGGGAATGTCAGAGTGATTTAGGATGCGAACCATTGAATAAGATATCTGACCTTGAGGATGTGACATAAATGCCAATTGTTGAGCTTGTTGCAAAGAGGACTCTAGTGAAGCATCCTGATATTGGTATGTCTGTCGTAGACCTCATTGTCCTGCTCTGGCTGTATTCAAACCCCTACGAAACCAATAGAAGGCAACTTAGTTCGATACGCGCTGTTCTGAAGATGACCGAAACGCTTCAGACGCCCGGAAAGGGAATTGAGCTGACGGATGAGGAAGTCACCCGGATTGTCTTAGCAAGCTTGGACTCCATGAAGAAAAGAGGCCTGCTGTTCATACAGTCTGCAGGTATACATTATATCAAAGGTACTCTAACAAACAAGGGCATTGAATTAATCGAAGCCTCTATCGACACGCCATCACTACGGAGAGTCACCTACGAGTTTGGGAATAATCCGTGAGAATGCTGTTGCCTTTCACAATCCTTTTAAGGACACATCAACGCGCAGACGCCTGTCGCACTCTGATAATAGTTGTTTCAGAATCGAAGGAAGCAGTGCAGGCAGCTCAATTTGCTCGCGAATATTGTCTGCATACGTGTGCCAGTAGTTCTGGAGTGACTTGTGAGATCGACAAACAATCTCAAGACACCTAGCTACCTGCAGGTGTGTTGACAAGCGTAAAGCACCGGAAGTGAGGCAGGATGCCATCGTATCGATATTCCATAATAGGCATTGACCCGGACAGGACATCAACCGCTAGTGGTCGTAATATTCGTTGTTCTCCAAAACAATGCAGGGAAGTCTGTAATCAGATTCGGGGTATGATGCTGGACAAAGCAATTGAGCTTCTTGAGAGTGTTGTCGAAGAGAAAGCTTGGATCCCCTACAGGCGTCACAAGAAGAAGCGTGGGCATCACCCTGGAATGAAAAAGTGGGGTGCTGGTGGGCATCCTGTTAGGGCATCTCAGCACATTCTGAAAATCCTGAAGAACGCAGAAGCAAATGCAGATGACAAAGGCCTTGATGTAGACAGACTGAAAGTTCTACATGCTGCCGCACACCAAGGTCGGAAATACAAGGCATATATTGAGAGAGCTTTTGGTCGGAGTTCTCCTTACTTTGAAACTACTTCTCATGTTGAGGTTGTATTGGAAGAGGTGACATAGATGTCTGCAATCAAGTATTTCATTGAACAGAACGCCAGGAAACTCACAGTGGATGAATTCCTCGGTCACGAGCTGAATGCTGCTGGTTATGGTGGCGTCGAAATCCGAAAGATGCCAATGAGAACAGAAGTTGTAATCCATGCTTCTCGTCCTGGTGTTGTTATTGGACGCCGCGGGTCCAAGATTAGGGAGCTGACCTATATCCTAGAGAATGAGTTTGGCATTGAGAATGTTCAGGTAGAAGTGTCAGAGATTGAGAACCCTTGGCTAAGTGCTCAGGTTATGGCCTCTCGTCTAGCTAGGCAATTGGAACGTGGAGTTAGATTTAGGCGGATGGCTTATTGGATTCTTAGAAGAGTCATGCGTGCTGGTGCAATTGGGTGTGAGATTATTGTCAAGGGCAAGCTGTCAAGTAGACGTGCCCGCTATCAGAAGTTCAAGCAAGGCACAATCGCAAAGACCGGAGAACCCTCCACTCTCTTTGTGGATGAGGCAGATGACAGGGCCGTTCTGAAGCCAGGTGTAATTGGTGTAAAGGTGCGAATCATGGCGCCTGATGCAAAACTGCCGGGCGTTGTTGTTGTCAAGAAACCCAAAGCTAAGAAAAAGAAGAAGATTCCAGTTGCCGCGGCCGAAGAAGCTGAGGAGACTGAGGCCGGTGTTGAAGAAGTCGAAGAGAGTCTGGAAGGCATTACGGATCTCGAAGAGCTGAGAGAACTCGAGGAGTTAGACGGTCTGGAGCTTGTGGAGGATATGGAGAAGAAATCTCCTGCCGATGCGAAACCGGATGACGACTCGTCAGAGAAGCCCTCCGAGCAAGAGAAAGACGGCAAAGAAACAAGCCCAGACGAACCAGAAAAAACGGATGAACCAGATAACACTCACAGCGATGAGGAAGGAGGCGACTAGGCATGACTCAGCTCACAGCCAAAGATATCCGAAAACTAACCCCAACTGAACGAAAGAAGAAGCTCGCTGAACTCTATGATCAGCTATCCACGATTCGCATAAGCATGGCGACTGGAGGAGGCACTGAGAACCCGTTCAGGTCGCGCTTAGTGAAGAAGGCAATTGCACGGCTTCTCACAGTTGAACGAGAATCTGAATTGGAGGCGACAAAATGAGCGAGATTACCCCAATCAATGTCCTGAACCACGAGCTCATAGGCCTCGAAACACAGGTGACTGAGTCTAGGGACCCTGGCCACATCTTGAGAAAGGGAACCGTTGTTGCAGAAACAATGGACATGATTCAACTTGATACTGCTGAGGGTGAGATCCTCCTCTCAAAAGAGGTATGTATCTTTCAGTTCAGACTTCCAGATAGCACAATAGTCCAAGTTGATGGAGGACTGTTGAGAGGTCGACCTGAGGATAGGATGAAGAAGCGCCATGTAAGGAGATGGTAAGATGACTAAGAGCGAATCAAAGGTTCGAAACATAGGAATTCCCAATGTCGAGCCTCCTGAGAAGACGTGTAATGACCAGAACTGTCCATTTCACGGGAACCTACCAGTCAGAGGTAAAGTCATCGAAGGGATAGTTACGAGTGTGAAGATGCATAGAGCTGTCACATTTCAGACGGACTACTTGAGCTTAGTCAAGAAATATATGCGATATGAGCGCAGGCGGTCGAAAAAGCACGCTTACCTCCCTCCATGCATCGAGGCAAAAGTCGGTGATACTGTCAAGGCAGTGGAGTGTCGTCCCCTTAGCAAGACAATATCCTTTGCAGTGGTGTCAGTGACCCCCGGTGAAATTGTTTCGGAGGAATAAGAATGTCAAGGAAGGTTGGCAGAGGCATTCGGAAGTTCATACCTCGTATTGCAAGAGGTCTCCCAGTAGGTGCTACACTACTGTGTGCTGACAACTCGGGAGCAAAAGAACTCAAACTGATTACTGTATTCGGATACAAGGGCCGCCTAAGGAAGCTTGGGAAGGCCGGTGTTGGTGATAGGGTTAATGTTGCTGTCACCAAAGGAAAACAGGAGCTTCGTAAGCAGGTCCTGCAGGCAATCATAGTGAGACAGAGGAAGCCATACAGGCGACCAGATGGGACCTGGATGCAGTTTGAAGATAATGCAGCTGTTCTCATTAAGCCAGGTGGCGAACCACAAGGTTCTGAGTTACGCGGACCGATGGCTCGTGAAGTGACTCTAATGTGGCCTAGGGTCGCGGCCATAGCATCAAAGATAGTATGAGGTGAAGATGATGGTAAAGAGAATTAGTCCAAAGAGTCCGAGGAAACAACGAAACTTGATCCACAAATCACCTCTACACGCTCACAAGAACATGCTCAAGTGTCGACTTGACGAGTTTCTCCGTGAAGAATATGCAATGCGCTCTATTGCCCCGAAGAAAGGGGACCTCGTAAGGGTGATGAGGGGCCAGTTTCGGGATACGGAAGGTAAGATTGCTAGTGTGAACTATAGTAAGGTACGCCTATACATAGATAGCGCAACCACAACGAAATCTGATGGAAAGGAGATACAGATTCCTATCCATCCATCAAATGCATTGCTTGTCAAGCTTGAGTTGGACGACGAGCGGAAGAAGATTCTGGAACGCAAAACAGTCAAGATTGCGGAGAGTGAGTAAATGGCTAGGAGAGGTCAGAAAAAACACCTGAAGCGATTACCTGCGCCAGCACATTGGCCTATCAAGCGTAAGCTTGACAAGTTCACTACCAGAGCTATCCCTGGTCCACACGGCAAACAAGAGGGTCTGCCATTGACTCTCCTCTTGCGAGAGGAACTTGGGCTTGCTGAGAACATGCGAGAAGTTAAGGTAATTCTATCTGCCGGAAATGTTTCTGTTGATGGTAGAGTGAGAAAGGACCCTCGCTTTATGGTTGGACTTATGGATGTTGTCGAGATCAAGCCATCAGATGATAGATTCAGACTCTTGCCCAAAAGGCAGGGCGGTTTGAGAGTAGTCCCAATTACAGAGGCCGAAGCCAAGTTCAAGCTTGGAAGGATTCAGAGGAAGATGATGGCCCCAGGGGGAAGATGCCAGATGACGTTACACGACGGTCGGAATCTTCTGCTGCCCAACAAGGCAAAGCCAGCAGACTATAGTCCCCTTGATACATTGGTGATTTCCATTCCTGAACAGGAGCTCTTGGAATCCATCAGACTTGAAAAAGGAGCATATGCTGTGGTCACACAGGGTAGGAATGTAGGAATGGAAGGCAAGATTCTGGAGATTGAGAAACGCGTAGGCTCACATGCCAGTACGGTTACGGTGCAAGACCCAGATGGTAACAAGTTTCAGACAGCACTTGAATATGTGTTTGTCCTGGGAAAGGGCAAATCAAAAGTGAGCCTTGATACAGCTGGAGGGACTGCATGAGATGAGCGAAGTCGAACTACCCCATGAACCCCTTTATCTGGAGGACTGGAAATCCTGTCCGATGCGGCGTCCCTTTATATCAAAAGTTGTCGTTGATATGTGCACAGGCGGCGGGGATCCACTGAGTCGTGCTTCTTTGATACTTGAAGAGCTCACGAATCAGACCCCTGTGCAGTCCAAGGCAAGACAGACAGTCCGTGACTTCGGAATTCGTCGCAAAGAGGCGATTGCAGTAAGAGTGACTCTCCGGCATGATAGGGCCCGAGAATTCCTGGCAAGAGCTTTCAAAGCAAAGGACGATGTCCTGCTTATCAAGAACTGGGATGATGACGGCAATTTTGCATTTGGAATAAGCGAACACATCGATATCCCTGGAGTGAAATACGACCCTCAGAAAGGAATTCAGGGTATGAACATTACAGTGTGCATAGAACGACCCGGTTTCCGTGTGAAGCGAAGGAGACAGCAGCGCTCAAAGGTGCCCTACAGGCACAGACTGACTCCGGAAGAGAGTATGGTATATGTAAAAGCCGAGTTTGGAATCGAGATTCTCGAAAAGGAGCGCGAGCGGACATATCTATTCTGAGGTGAGCTAAGATGAGTGCCAAGAAAGAACATGGAAAACGAAGGAAGAAGATGGGAAAAGGCAGCAGGACATGCGTTCGGTGCGGTACACATCAAGCAATTATCCGCTCCTACAGACTGAACATGTGCCGCCGCTGCTTCAGAGAAACAGCAGTGAAGCTTGGTTTCCGTAAGATGAGCTAGGGAGGTTGGGAAAAGGATGACACTACTAGATCCATTGGCTGATGCGATGGCAAGCATTTACAACTGCGAGCTGGTTGGAAAACCTGAGGTTGTTGTCGCCCCGGCTTCGAGCTTGATTGAGAGAGTGCTGCAGGTCATGCAGTCTAAGGGATATATAGGTGAATTTGAACGGATTGATGATGGTAGGGCTGGAATGTTCCGGATACAACTCATGGGTCGCACAAACAAGTGTGGCGTCATAAAACCCCGTTTTCCAGTAAGACGAGATGGATTCGAGAGGTTTGAGAAGCAATTCCTGCCAGCATACAATTATGGGATACTAATAGTCACTACGCCTGAGGGCGTTATGACGCATACAGAGGCAAAGGACAAGGGAATAGGCGGCAGGCTGCTTGCCTATGTTTACTAAGGAGATCTGAGAGTTGTTAGGAGCAGCTTACGAAAAGCGAATGGAAATTCCTAGTGCATGCAATGCAACAGTTGAGGGATTGACCCTCAAGGTCAGTGGACCAAAGGGCACTCTCTCTCGAGAATTTTCCCAGCCACAGCTGAATCTTGCCATCGAAGGGAATGAGCTTGTTGCATCCACGAAGGTTTCAAGGAAAAAGACACGTGCTCTGTGTGGGACGGCAATAGCTCATTTCCGTAACATGTGTATCGGTGTCCAGCATGGGTATGAGTACACCATGAAGATAGTCTACTCGCACTTTCCTATTACAGTTGAAGCCAAAGGTGATAATCTCATCATCAAGAACTTCATTGGTGAGCGTGGCGTTAGAACTGCTCGTCTGATTGGAGATGTAAAGGTCCACACAAGCGAGGATGAAGTTGTTGTCAGTGGGATTAACATCGAGGATGTGTCACAGAGTGCCGCTAACATTCAACTTGCCACGAAAATTCGTGACAAGGACAGGCGAATATTCCTAGATGGCATCTACGTCATCCGCAAGCGTAAGGGTGAGCAAGTAAAGTCGATAGTATAGGAGGCACGAAAATGTCAAAGAAAGTAGCACTTACAGATGTGCCTGGAGTAGGCCCAGCAATAGAGGCGAAGCTTCGAGAGTCAGGGATTAAGACAGTCCATGCCCTCAGCAAGGCCAACCCCGAAAAGCTTGCACAGAAAATTGATGGACTTTCAGAGGCCGGTGCTGGAAAAATCATCTCTGCGGCAAAGAGTCTGTTACCGGAAGGACCCAAGAAAGGAGCAAAGAAAGCAGAGGAAAAGGCTGAAGCACCGAAAGCCAAGCCAAAGGTGAAAGAAGCGAAACCAAAGGCCAAGCCAAAGAAAGCAGAAGCTAAAGCTGAAGCTCCAAAGACTACCAAATCCACCGAGAAGAAGAAGCCTCCGAAGAAGAAATCCGTGAGCGCAAAGAAGAAGGAGCCATCTCTTGAAGCGAAAACAGTAGCCAAACCTAAGAAAAGTAAGGAGCCAAAGGCTGCTAAGGCCAAAAAAGAAGCCGAAGTACCGGAAAGGCCTGGCCCTGTTATTGACCAACGGCTCTTCAGGATTGCAGTGGCGAAGAAGAAACGAAAACCGAAGTTTGATCATGAACAAGCGCATCGGTGGGTACGGGTGAGCAACAGATGGCGCAAGGTGCGAGGAATTGATAGCGTAACTCGTGTAAGGCGCAAGGGACGAATCGCACTTGTGAGTCCAGGATACCGTAGCCCAAAGAGTGTCAGGGGCCTTCATCCGTCAGGTTATATTGAGGCATTGGTCCACAAACCCTCAGATCTTGAGCACTTGAATCCTGACGTGCATGCTGTGCGGATCGCAGGCTCTGTTGGACTGAGAAAGCGGCAGGTTATCCTCGACAAGGCTGAATCTGATATGTTCAGGATTCTCAATCCAGGTCTTCCTGAGAGCATTGCAGAGGAGGATCTCTTTGAAGAACTTGAAGGTCTTGATGATGTGGAGGTGGACTAGAAATGAAGCTCACAACTCAAAGAAGGCTCGCCGCTGAAGTGATGAAAGTGGGCGAAACCAGAGTGTGGATTGACCCTCAATTTGATGATGAGGTCAGTCTTGCAATCACAAAGGATGATATTCGCCGCTTGGTTGATGAAGGTGCAATCCAGAAGAAACAGAAAGTTGGAGTGAGTAGAGGGCGTGCCCGCTATGTGATGGCTCAAAAGCGTAAGGGTCAGAGAAAGGGCCCCGGTCACAGGAAAGGAAAGGCAACGGCCACATTATCTCAGAAGAAAAGGTGGATGTACAAGATTCGTCCTCTAAGAAATGAGTTGAGCCGTCTTCGAAACGAAGGAAAGATATCAAGACAGGTTTATCGTGAGCTGTATCTGAAAGCTAAAGGAAATGCTTTCAGAAACACGGCACATCTGAGGACCTATATTAGAGAACATAGACTGGAGGCGTCCAAATAATGGCACAGGGTCCAACATATAGAGTGAAGTTTCGTCGACGCCGCGAGGGAAGAACAAACTATTATCGACGACGTCGTCTCTTGCTATCAAGAAAGCCAAGACTGGTTGTCCGAAAGACGAATACAAAGATTATTGTCCAGTTTACAGATGCGAAGGTTTCAGGTGATGTGACGCAAGCGTCTGCTATTTCGCCTGAACTGGAGAGATATGGCTGGATAGTTGGTTCAAAGAACACACCATCAGCCTACTTGACAGGGCTCCTTGCAGGTCTGAGGGCAAAGGCCAGAGGCATAGACGAAGCCATCCTTGATCTCGGCCTGAATCCTCCAGTAAAGGGGTCAAAAGTCTACGCTGCGCTGAAAGGAGCCGTGGATGCCGGAGTACATATTCCTCACGATTCAGCCGTTCTACCTGATGATGATCGTGTTACAGGAAATCAAGTTGTGGCAAGCTATGAACACTTCACTGGTCAAGAAACTCAAATGTTTTCGAAGATTGGTGCAAAGAAGACAACGATTTCAGGTATCCCAAAGAAATTCGAAACTGTCAAAAAGGCGCTTCTAGAAATCCCGCAGGCTGACCTCAAGAAGAAGAAGAAGAGAGCTGCCAAGCCAAAGGCTGCTGAGAAGAAGCCCGAGAAGAAAAAGAAAAAGGAGCGACCTGCGCAGAAAGCCCCGCGAGCTATTCCTCGGAAGCCAAAGCCAAAGAAGCTAATAGCGCGAGGAAAGGGCAGGAGAGGCAAGAAGAAGCAGTAGGTGAATACTATGAGTAGACAAAGAAGACGCAGGGCACCGCGTACAGAAGTAGATCCGCTTCAAGAATGGACCCCAAAGACCAGCCTCGGTAGGCTCGTGAAGGAAGGGCATGTCAACAGCATTACAGAAATCTTTGAGAATAACTATGTTATTCGGGAACCCGAGATTGTATCCATGCTTTTCCCTGATCTCAGGCAGGAAGTGGTTGATGTTACCATGGTCCAAAGGCAGTCAGATAGCGGTCAACAGAAAAGCTTCCGGATTACGGTCGTTGTGGGAAATGAAGAGGGAGTCATTGGGATAGGTGTTGGCAAGGCGCCTGAGTTCGTGCCTGCAGTCAGGGCTGCAGAAGCACGGGCAAAGCTAAGCATTACTACCATTCGCAGGGGCTGTGGCTCGTGGGAGTGTAGGTGCCATGATCCTCATAGCATTCCTTTTGTCACAGATGGCAAATCTGGCTCTGTGCGTGTTACATTGAAGCCAGCACCAAAAGGGACTGGACTTGTGACTTCTGATGTCGGGAAGATTGTTCTCCGGATTGCTGGTCTCAAAGACATCTGGTCTGTAACCAAAGGACGTTCAAGGACATCATCAAATTTCGCCAAGGCTCTATTAGACGCATTGACAAACACCTACCGAATGCTGCCGCCTCAGGAGTGGGGATACACAGGGGCTGTTGAAGAATGAGTGCTGAAGAGAAAGTTATACTCGCCATCAGAGTAAGAGGCAGGGTTAGGGTTCGTCCTCAAATCGAGAACACTCTTGACAAGCTAAGCCTAGTCCGACTACATCACGCTCGAGTCCTTAAAACGACTCCGAGCGTCAATGGGATGATCAATAAAGCGAAGGACTATATCACTTGGGGCGAGATTGATGAAAAGACGTTGCTAGCCTTGCTAGAGAAGCGAGGAAGACTCGTAGGCAACAAGAAGCTGACCGATGCCTATCTCAAGAAGAACTCCTCCTATAGTTCGATCAAGGCGCTTGCAAAGGCAATTGCAGGTGGTGAGGCAAGCACTAGTGATGTTGAGGGGCTCAAGCCGATATTCAGATTGACGCCTCCTAGGAAGGGCTTTGGAGGGCCGAAATCCTATCCAGTTAGTATGGGTGGTATCACTGGCTATCGCGGTGAAACTATAAATGAACTTGCTAAAAAGATGTTGTAGAGAAGGTAAATAATATGTCTTGGGATGATAACCCGTTTGATCCTTCAGATGATAAAACTCGGGAAGCTATCCGTAGATGGCTTGGTGAGTTTCTGCCTGAGTCTATGTTTCGCCAGATTGACGAGATGATGGATCAGGTTATGAAGCAGATTAAGGATGGCACCCTCGTTGATCCAAAGATGATGGAGGAGTTCATGAAGAACCCTCAGGGCACAAATCCCTTTGTATTTGGCTTTTCAATGAAGGTAGGGCCTGATGGAAAACCGATTATTCAGAGGTTTGGTAATGCTCCAGACCAGCAGGGGACAAAGATGACTCCACAACTGGAGCCTCTTGTCGATGTTATTGAGGAGAACGATGAGATTGTTGTTGTTGCTGAGATGCCAGGTGTCGATAAGGACGATATCAAGGTAAGAGTCAAGGGCAGCACGCTCACAATAGATGTAGACGATCCAGAACGCCCCTACCACAAGGCCCTGGAACTCCCTTCCAAGGTGAAGAAGGAGGACGCAAAGTCTGCTATTAGAAACGGAATACTAGAAGTCCGTCTAAGGAAGGCATAGTGGAGAGTGACGACTATGG
>CAYPUO010000035.1:0-11545 GCA_964413775.1 uncultured archaeon | reverse complement strand
GATACAGGGTACAACAGAGAGGACATACGCAAGTTTGCCGAAATGTTTGATGTACATGAAGAAGTTTCCCTTGAAAGCTTGCTTGGCAAGAACTGGTCAGAACTTCGAGATGGTCTAGATAAGATGTTAGGATTAACTGAGAAATAGTTTGGTGAAAGGTGCTCACGGATCCTATACTTAATCCTATTCCTCAGTTCTAACAGAAAGAATGATAAACCATCTAAGCGGAGAATCCTGAGTAGTTGTCGGATGGCGGAGTAAATTGAGCTTGACTCAAGTATCATCAGCACCGAAGACAGAGAATGCAATATACATTGGACTAAGCCTAGTATTCGTTGTATTCTTCATTCGAACATTTGTTCCAGAGTATCTGTCTTCAGATAATGCGCTCTTCTACATCACCCTATTCTCATCTCTGGTTGCTGCAACATTGTACTATCTCAAGATTGACAGAGTAACGGACCTTGTGTACATATGGTTGCTGAAGTCATACCAACCTGCGATTCAGAGATTCATTGCGCTAACTGATACATACCTCCGCGTTTGGGAAACGAGTCCCACGGAATCTATCCCTTACTCTATTAGGTCTGCTCAAGTATCAAGAACGACGATTAAGGGACATGACCTCTACGGTGATATGTGGCTACAGAAAGGCTTGGTCTTCTTCATGATCTCTCTTGGTTTCATTGCGGTCATAACCTACACCGAATTCTACGACCGGCCCATTGTTTTCGGCTTGGTATTCGATATCCCCACCGCGTTCATTCTATTTGGAGCAGTCGGACTTCTTCTCGCAATTGCAGGATGGTTTCGATTCAGAGGGGTTCCGTCTAGGTGCGCATATGTGACTGAATTCAGATACTTCCAAGACGCCCTTAACACTGACTTTTCGAGAAGAAAGAAATCGGCTTCGCCTCAGGGATACTGGGGAGGGCAGAATGAAGTGAGGGGCCCATCAGTTGAGGACATTGAGTTTGAGTATAAGAACGCGCTTAGAGATGTGTGTAGTGAGATTGACAAAGTAATATCTCGAAAAGAGTGGGGTCGCTTCTCAAACATGCTTGAACAGATAGAGAAGTCGATTGCACGTGAAGTAGATACATTTTTGCTGAATGAGTCGCTATCAGTGTTTCTGGCAATTTGGGGCAAAACAATGACAAGCAATGATTCAAAAGATAGAATCTGCTTCTCAGTTCTAGTATCAACTATCCAACTTCTGGTGTCTCAAGAAGAGTACGCAGGACAGATTCCAGCCTTGCCAGATCTAGTTGATATTAATATCGATAACTTACTTGATGCAACACCCATCCTGCAATTCACCGATCCCAAGAAATTGACTCAAGACGCGATGACACCACTGGCCTCATCGCTTTCGCAAATCGACTTCAAGAAAGCTGAGGATTCTCTGATAACGAAGATTATTTCGTGGTTGACCAAATCAACAGAGTCCGCCGGAAACATGGTTCAAATAATGAACTTCATGGATCCAGTTCCTCGAACAAATCTATCCAAACTCGTCGGAGTGAAATGCGATGAAGAGTGTGTGAATAGTCTACGCAGGTTGTTGTACCTATATGATTTTCCAGCGAGAGTCACGCTTATTGAGATGCTATCCTACGTAAGAAGGAACTTGCTGTCTGATGATGACATAATGAGTTTCATTGATGCATGCTATGATGAGAACTACGATGTGAGCATAGCGGCGCTCGATGCATTATATGCTACTGGAGTTCTCCAAGAGCTGGATGAGAAAGTTCGTGATGTGATTGTTTTCTTTCTACATGGGAATGATGAAAGAAGGCATTTGGCTGCAGCAGTAAGACTCTATGATAGCGGAATACGACCTTTACCAGAATCAATTCTCCGCGAATTAGCTCGAGTTTTCAGCAACGGAAAACCCTTCTTACAGAAAATGTGTTTTCAAGTCCTAGGTGAACAGGATGAAATACAAGACTACTCAGATATTCTTTGGCTAGATATAGAGAGCCATTGCAAAGGTGTGTCCCCAAAGTCCGGGATTCACCCGACTAGCATTGTTGGGAAGCTATTTCGGAGTGAAGAAACAAAACCAGAAACACCAATGGAAATTGCCCTTCTATTAAAAATGAGAACAGATTATGAGTTTCTAAAAGGCAACGTAATCCATCTTCTTGAGTGGGCTAGAAAGCTTGACAATAACCGTCATCGAATACTAAAAACAGCTACATTCCTATTGATAAGAACAGCAACAAGTATTGCAGAGGTTTCAGACGATGCTATCCTAGGTGTTATTGATCGGATGGAACCAAATCCACCTGCATCGGTGGAAACAGCGGGAGGCTTGATGTTAAGTTCCTTGAGCATGGATGCCTTTCCCAAAATGATTAGTCTGTTGTATCGCGAAGACTGGAAATCAAGGATGGTGTTGAGAGCATTCTATCATAAAGGAGAAGCTGTCACTTCTTATTCGAACGCGAGCCGAGAAATAGCAAATAGATTATCACAATCAGACGCGGTTCAGTATGCTCTCTTGGCACTCACGATATTCGGTGAGAGTTTACAGAGGAAATTCAGCATAAAGGACAGGATACTAAGAAAACTGCAGGAGAATGATGAAGTTAATGCGGCAACTGCATCAGAAGTTATCGCATCCTTGGGCGATGTTTCAATAGCTAGCCTACTAGAGCAATCAGCCAAGAAACAGAGATACTCCTGGGTACGCAGAATAATGATGCAAAATCTAAGTATGTTGGCAAGAGGCTGAGCTTACTTAGGATTGTCATGGCGCGGGAAATCCTAGGTAACGAGTATTTGCCGTACAGGCAAGAGAAGCAGATGTGATTCTGACAGTTTCAAAGGAGCTTGGCTCACTCATTCTTCTTTTTGCCTTATCAAGGTAGTAATTGCTGCTAGAAAGACTGATTAGTCATTTCGATACTGGCTTTTGATGCCTGCGGAATTATTGGACTTGTGTGGTAGTAGGGTTTATGTCAATCTCAAGCACATATTGCTTGCAATGTGAACCTCGACTAACCTATCAAGGGAGTGCCAAAGGCATCTGCTATAAAAAGAGAAGGAAAAGTCGATGTCGGAAATAACAATTCGAAGGACGATTGGAGAATCAGAGGCAAGATGGCATTACTTGAATTTAACAGACGACAACGGTGAAAGTCATGGAAGTGAGTTTCCACCTCCACGGACGCCACTAGTGATTATTACAGAGAATAAGAAGCTGAAGGCAAGCATAGGATCACCAAATCAGATATGGGGATCACTTCATACTTGGTACAATGAATTCGAGATTCAAGCAGGAGATCAAGTAAAGGTCACATACAGTAAGGGCGTCCCTTTAATTGAGGGACGAGTTCCAGTTGAAATCGATATAATCAAAAGAGCTGATATCGACCACACGGAGAATCCTCAAGCCGGTGATGAAATCGACTACTACGCAGAAATCTCTGTTCAAATGGAAAAGGACCTAGAAGACTACTTAGTCGGCAATCTGGGATTGATTGAACCAGGTTTGGAATTATATGTGGACGCCGAAGGTTGTTCTGGAAGACAATATGTAACTCCAATTGGGAAAATCGATTTGCTTTGCGTCAGCAATGGCAGGATTACAGTAGTTGAACTAAAAAAGGGACGCTCAAGTGATAGTGTAGTAGGACAAATATCTCGGTATATCGGCTGGGCTAAAGAGAATCTTGCCAACGAACGAACTGTGAACGGTATCATAATCGTCCACGAATTCGATGAAAAGCTGAAGTATGCTGTCGCAGCACATGATAATTTGGATTTGAAATACTATAGAATACAAATCGAGTTCATTTCGGAGGATATTGCCAAGGAACGTTCAGGAATTGAGGGATAGTCTGAGTGGTAGCTTAGTAGTCATTCTGTACCACGCCTACAGCCACTTATTCGTAAAGCTTCTTCAAGAGGTACTCCTTTTCGAATGGTTGTGACGATAAGGAGTATAGGTCTGTCAGTAGTACGCTGCTACGAGTATACTTCATCTTGATAAGAGCGAGGAGAAGTAAATCATTTGGAAGACCGTGTTTCTTTGAGATTTCATTAGCATTGAACTCACAAATATCTCTAGCATACGAATTGGATAGAGGTGTGGAAATCCATTTCAACATAAAACCAAAGAGCGAAAGGACTAAGGCGATGGACGATATCACTAGTGCGAGCGTAGTAGTAGAAGCCTCAGACTCAAACATGGGTCCAACCATCAATAAGATAAGAATCAGCAAGGCCATAACAAGAAGGGTGTAGATTGCAATAATAATATCCAAAAGACTGTGCTTGAGCCAGATCCATCGGGATTGATGATACTCATTGTCCACCATATGGAGCACGCGTTCCGGTGGAGAGTCCTCTGGTTCTTCCTTTTTGGTAGTAACAGCATCTTCTCGTTTCAACACACATGCCTACAATGCAGCGCATTCTAGGATTGTGTTCAGAAAAGCTCTGCTTTCTAGAAGAGTGTATTCAATGGACGATCGTCAGGCACGGGAAATTCTTGGTAACGAGTATTTGCCGTACAAGAGTCGATTCATAAGTGTTCTGTACCTCACATATGAAGAACTTATGAAAACACCATGCTAGGTAGATGCCAGGATTCGCTCCAACTCTCGGACTTCATCTTCGAAATCTCGAAACTGATTGCTTTTCTCACTAAAAACATCACGACTGATGTTTATGTATACAGATTCTGAGAGCTTGGTGTTATCATCTACAGACGGACACCTCATTTTTGAAATCACCTGACTAATATCGTGGACATATGTGTCGTCGCTCAAATCATCTGTCAGTAGCAGCTTGCTCAGGAACTCTACACCTTCTATTCTTGGTCGCTCCTGGTTTTTTCCCGATTCATGAACTCTGATCTGAGAATGGCTAGAGTAGTTCCAATTCAGATATGATTTCCATCGATTGCCTATATCATTCTTGTCAACGTATGCGCGCAATACATCACCCGAATCAATCAAAGCTTCCTTTGCCATCTCATGAGCTACTTCCCTGGCTCTTAGCAGCATTCTACTCGCACGAGTATGAGTCACGAGTGGCGGCAAAGCCCTATGCGCAACAAGTAGGCCCTCATAATTAATGCGATTCCGCATCTTTCTTAGTTGATTCAGCATACTCCCTTTTTTCTTTAGCCACGCATCCCAATCCCGGGTCTTTTCGAAAGCTTGCCCCAACCAATGAATTAAGTCAGCTCTATTGATTGAGTCGTCTAGAATGGAACTGTTTCTGTCGATAATGGAATTCAACCAATCTGCTGTGAGTACTTCTCTTGTTCCCTCTAAGAAATCCGGTAGTTTCCTATGACTCATTGAGAAATCGCCGACAATTAAGAACAGCATCATCCTACACGAATGCATAAGCGCATAGTAGTATGCCGTAATGCTCCATTCTGAGAAGTGATGCATCTCCAGAACGTGAGCATCTGAGTAATTCTGTAGAACTGTAGTGAAGATGCATAGCCCTGTATAGAAATGCTGATCTCTCCGCCTAGTGTTGAAGTCCCAAAATGCCTTTGCATTATTCCAGTCTGTCATGTAATCTCCTCGCTTTACTCCTCTAGACCATATGTTGGAAGTCTAAGATCTCTAAGGAGCTCATTGACCTCATTCAATAACTGTGCCGCTCTTGTCACATCAGTAACATCGATGTAGGCAAGGTATCTCTTGAAATCTCCCTGGAGGGTTTCAATTTCAGAACGCACTTCCTGCAGACCAGACTCTGTAGAAACCACAACGATGCGCTGCACCTTGGGATCATTTCGGGCTCGCTGAAGATTTACAATAAGAGAGTCAATCGAACCGCTCTTTTGTACCTCAAAAGCATAGGCAATCTCTCCCATGTTGCCTACTCGGGCACTCCAGTATACATCAAGGATTGTGCCCTTCACAATCTTCTTCTTGGTCGTTGCGTCAAAACCGAGGTTCGCCCCGATGAGAGCTAGTAGTTCCCCGATTTCGTCGTGGTTGAACTCATCTATCGAAGCGTATTCTGTATCGATATGGTCTTCTGTTTCAGCCTCCAAGTGCGCTTCAACAACGTACGCTAGGAAATAGTGGAGGTCAAGAAAGTCTGCTTGAGGAAACCCATTTTCTCTGAGTATCTTTAGAATGCTTTCGAGCCCGGTTAGACATTGCTCATAATCCGCACCTGATATCTGTGAATATTTCAACGCATGCGTGGGGAACTCGTCTGTAATGCCCAGCAGCTTGACAGCCGCTCTGGTTCTTTCATTCCAAGGGGGATACTTGCTTGGGTCTACGAAAGCAAGCAGTTCAGTCACAGCTGCGGTGCCGATGTGAGTTATAGAGTTTCTGAAATCATCATATCTTGAGGGCAGGGGCACTGACCCGTACAAGCCATTCTGTAGTTGCTCTTGAAGTGTAGACATTGTATTATTGGACATTATCATCTTCATCTTGACACTAATGTTAGGCCACATGCGGTTCGCCCATAGACTACCCATGAGTTCCTCAAGTGTGGGTTCATCAAGCAGCTTGATTTTCTCCGGACCAAGATAATCCCTGGTCATCTTAAGCCGAGGCTCCTTTTCAGAATACCAGCCTTGTCCCTCATCGCTTTCCTTGAATTTCATGAATTCGGGGAGTTTCTCTTTGATCAATGATTGTGCGCTTTCTTTCACAGGATACGCCCTCTGACAAGCCTACCATCCCAACACGACGAGGAGCCCGCGATGAAATAAAGCAATCTGTGATATATACAGATGAAAGCTCTCGCACTAGTAACATCTATATAAACACAATATTCCTGCATGATTCAATAACTGTATGTTATTGGTAGTGGTGCTAGACTTCAGAGGAGATTATCTTCTTGGTTTCCAGGAGGAAAGGGGATGCGAATCAGGAATCTACACATTAAACGATACCGAAGTCTTTTCGATTTCGAGATGCAAGATATAGGGAATATTGCGGTTCTAATCGGAGAGAACAGCTGCGGAAAGACGAATCTGCTGGAGGCTCTTCACTTATTCTTCACGCAACTGAAGCTCACAGAGCAAAGCAAGACAAAGCTAGAAGAGGACCATTGGTTTGACATGCAGACACAACAACCAATCGAATTTCAGATAGAAGTGGTCTTGGACGACTCGGAAATGAGAGAACTATTTCCCAAAATGACCGACGATTTTATCAGACGACCACTCAATTCTATAGAAATCTACCGAAAAATATCTGGTGATCGTATCTGGACCACACATTCGCTGTCTATTGGAGGACTTGAGGTTATGTCCGACAATTCAGTGCAAATTGATATTCTGGATGTGCTTGAGCGTGCCCGTGTTTATTATCGTCCTCCTAAGGTCATCAGTGCAAAAGCAAACGCATCAAGTGCTTCAGATACATTATGGGGTGCAACCGACGAAGGCCGTGTCTTTGAGCTTGATTTAGCGTTAAAGGACTCAATTCCTGAATCGGCTGTGACATCTGGAGACCTGATTGCCAATTACTGCAAAGAGAACGATCTCGTTCTCCAAAAAGGCACTTGGCTCCAGCATCTTGTGGGATATAATTCTATTGAAGGTATTCTAAACAAACTCAATACAATCATAACGGCAGGCCTTAGAGTGCTTGAGCCAGTTGAAACTACTGAAATCAGCTATGATAGGAAGGGGTATGTGAATCCAGACTACGTTGCTTCCGCCGTCCAGCACTATGAGTCTTCGAGTTTTAGGGAACAGGACCTGTGGAGAGATTTCTGCGATGAGTTTGAGAAAGGAATAGAAGGGGAACTGGAGCCCGTCAAACAAGAAATGTTCATTGAGGTGCGCCGGCGACGTTTTCAACTCAAATTATTCGGCGGCGGTTATCAAGCATGGTATCAGATGGTTTGGCAGCTTATCAGTGAAACGGGCGTCTTCATAATGGAGGAGCCAGAATCACATCTTCATCCACAGCTTGCGCGTCACCTTTTCTCGTTCTTAGGAAACAGCAAGACGAATGCACAGCTCTTTCTCACCACACACTCAACTGTGTTTCTGGACCAATGCGACTTCGAAGAGATTTGGCACGTTCAGATTATTGACGGGCGGACAACTGCAAAACGCGTAGAGTCTATTGAGAATCTGCGAGAGATAACGAAGATTCTTGGAGTCCGACCGAGTGACTTTCTTATGTCGAACAACATCTTGTTCGTAGAGGGACCAGAGGACAAAATCGTGTTCTCAAGAACGGCAGAGCTAATGGGATTGAAATTCGCACCTCAAAGAGTCAGTATCATACCTATGGGAGGGATAAGCAAGGGGAGATTCCATTTGGGAGCATGGGCTGAAGCAGCAGCATCGACCGGCATTCCGTTTATGATGCTTCTAGATGGCGACGAAGACGCCAGAAAGGAAGCGGTCAAGTTAAAGAAAAAGCAAAAGGATAAGAAAAAACTAATCGACGCCTCAAGCGTTGTGAACCTTCAGAAAGAAGATCTTGAGGATTATTACCCAAGTGCAATGCTAGAGGAATTCCTGATATCAACTTATTCCATAAAGGAAGAGAATGCTCAGAAAGTCAAAGCTGCAATCGAGTCCGATAAGAGAGTTGATGCGATTCAAAAAGCTCTCTGGAAATCAAATGGAATTGAAGAAGAAACGTGGAAAATGAAAGCAGCCGAGAATTTTGCCAAGACTGCTACCATTGAAGACGTGGATGAGGAAATCAAGACAATCCTTCATAGAATAGATGACTATTTTGAAGGGATTTGGAACCACGAAATAGGGGAGTGAATGAATCTGAAACCAAGACCCGCATATGTTCCCGGTACGTTGACAGACTTGCACATTTCCTCCGGGCTGACTACTGAAACCATGTGTTGAGGCAAGAGTATGGACAAGGAACCACGGTACTGGGGCTCTTGGAAAGGACGAGTCGTAAAAGCAATCGCGATTGATGGTGCTCGGACATGGACTGAGATCAGAGACAGGACAGGTCTCTCACCAAAGTCTCTGAATAGAGTGTTGTCCGAGATGTACGATGCAAAGATGCTTGAGAAGCAGGGTGATAGCGAATACAAGGTTGTCTATGAACTCTACAAAGAATACAGGACATTCTTTGAGAAACAAGAGAGCAAAGAACAGCCCAAACCGGTCACCATATCCGAAGGTGAGCAGAAATACCTTATTGGCTGGATCGATGACTGGAAGAAGGTCAAGCGACTCGATATCTCCCTTAAACCTGAACACTTCTTTCTTGAAGGTAGGTTCCTCGATGATTTCTCGAAGGAGATAATAGCAAACTCAAAGCGAGAAGTGCTCGTCGTCAATCCGTATGTGGATAAATGCGATCTGAGCGACACACTGAGAAATGCAGCTGATAACGGTATATCTGTGCTACTGATTACTAGACCACCGGATGAAGAGAAGATAGACTATCATAAGACACTGATTGATGCTGGAATTAAGATTTACCACAACAAGAGCACTCACGCAAAGATTGTGGTTGTTGATAGAGCAGTTGCTGCTGTTTCTTCGATGAACTTCTATGCGGCATCATCCGGTGGTAAGTCTTGGGAGGCTGGATTGATAAGTATTGAAGAAACGGTTGTGGAGTCTGTCGTAAACTCAATTTTAAATCTGACAGAGATGAGGGATTCGGTAGAGATGTCATAAGTGAAGGGGGAAAGAAACTTGCACAGTGAGAATATAGCAATCTTGTGGAGCGCCAACCCAATAGAATATGGACTACTTGGATCTCCAATGACCCATATGGGATTCCTAGAGTCCTATCCATCCGTCGTATGGGAGTTATGCTTTCCAGAGGCAAACCTTGAGCAATTCAAGTTCCCGATGAGCGGTTACATTTATACAACTGACACGGGCTCTGTGAAATTCAGGGCAAGAATAATCGATATGAAACATGGATTCCCGGCTGAGTTTAGGGATTCAATGCCCCCATGGAGAGCTCTTGAAACGCATACCAGAGATTTGGCAGACTATATTTCGATTCTAATTGACCAACTCAATCCGATGCATCCTGATAGAGGCCTTGATGAGTTCGTTAAATTGGATGACACTCCTGTTGAAGTCCCTCCGCAGGCGAAGTATACTCTTGTCAAGGACCCACTCTATTGACCTAATCGTCATGGCACGCGAGATATTTGGTAACGAATACCTGCCCTACAGGCAAGACAAACAGATGTAGGATTAATCCGACTGGGGGCTTGTGCCCCCACTTTCTTTCTTAATACCTCCAGTTAGACTTGGCGGACATAATGTGAGAGCTAATGAATATGCATACTTGTCAAGCATATGATTACATACCAGCTACTGTTAAGTATTGATTCCCGGCAGCACACAGAACTGCTTTAGTTTTATACGGGTGGAAGTTTCATATTGACGAAAAAAAGACTGTGTGGTGTTAGGAACAAGCTCATTCTATTCGGGCTAATCGTCCTCGCCCTCTCTTTTCTTCGATTAGGAGAGAGCCGCGTAGGTTATGTCGACTCGAAACCAAATGGCATTTCATCACAGACTAAGACTGCGCTTGCAGGCACATCTACATGGCATGATGACTGCTCGAGTCTAACAGGCTTCAATGGAGTTGGAGATGATAGTTGGGTTCGTTCATCTGATATCACCGTATCATTCGGAGCCCTGTCATCATCAGGTAGTTACATATATGCAACTGATACTGGCACTGGCACCCAATGGCATGGTCCCCTCATTTACGATACACTTGCAACCCCATTTGCACTCTCAGCGTTCATAAGTTTTCAGGCAACCGTTGAGTTAGATGCCATCTCGGCAGATAGGCTCGGAATGATAGTTATATCAGTACATGATAACGCAAATAGACCTATAGTTTCACTCCTAGTGAATGATGGCTGGATTGGCCTTAGCAGTGCGGAGGCGGGCATATCATGGATATTTTCCAATGGGGACAGAATCGATTCGCCACTGTCATCAAGTGATGCTGTCCCAGAGCCATACTATGAAACAATCACGGCTTTTCAAAATTCGACCGGCATATATGCAAGTGTTCCAAGAATCGGGGAGTTCAAGGTACTCGCTGGTACAGATGTGGATCCTTCAAGAATCGTGAAGTATGTGTCCATCCAGATTGTTTCACATTCGACGTATTCAGTCTGCGACGTCATGAGAATCCATGACATAAAGCTGACATGGACTGGCTCCGCGACTAGTACTAGCACTACTACTACTAGCACCACTACTACTGGCACTGGTACTGGCGAGCCAGTAGCTACGCCCAATGGGAACCAAGACTCATTGTTCATTGAAACAATAGGTGGGGGAGCAATGCTTCTGATGGTTATGTTAGGCTATGTGCTAGTTCTGAAGCCCAAGCGGAGGAAGGGTAGTTTCGAGTATAGCACCGTAATGACCGAAAAAGAAACTAAGGCTGGAGAGGCCGATGCAGTAGTTCAAGTCATGAGAGGCGGCGAGTTTGTTGGCAATCGTTTCAGATATAAACTCAAGGTATTCAATAAGACGCCGCTTGTAATTACCGATGTCACAGTCACACTTGTAGCCTACCCACGGGACTCACTTAGACTCGAGGGAGAGGCATCTAGA
>CAYPUO010000034.1:0-11585 GCA_964413775.1 uncultured archaeon | reverse complement strand
TGTGATGCATGGGGTAATCTCGCAGTAGACAACAACTCTGGTGCATTCTACTCCTTTACAACGCTCTCAGCTGAAACTCCAGAGATCAGCCTGCTCACTGCTGAGCCACTCACCAATGTCTCAGCACTGATTGCATTCGACACCGGTATCGCAACGAACGCGACTGTGTGGTATGGACCGAGCCAGCCGTTCGTCCTGAGAGTCAGCAACTCCACACTCTCGACCACCCACAGATTCACGGTAAGTGGACTTGAGGAGGCGACCACATATTCGTACAAGGTCCAAGTCTTCGATGCTCTCGGAAACACCGCGAACAGCTCAATAAGGACATTCAAGACTCTCGACCTGACGGCGCCCATGGTGACGCTCATGTCACTCTATGCAAAGAAGGGAGACCTAAACGTGACCCTGCAAGGAAACGAGGACTTTGGCTGTGAGTTCTATCTGGGGCCATCACCTTCGAACATGACCCTTCGAGTAAATGCTACATCCCTTGCATCGATGCAGGTGCTGATAGTAGCTGACATCCCATCGTTGCAGCAGACCTACTTCAGGTTCGTAGTCTACGATGCATCAGGGAACCATCGGAGTGTGGAGAACGGCACACAGCCATTCGATACACTCATGCCAGACTATCTGATACCGGACATCTCACACCCGGACGATGTCTTTGCAACAGAAGGAGAAACACTACCCAGCATTAATTGGACGGTGGATGACCAGACACCTGCAACCTATGAGTTCATTGTTGATGGACACTCCCAGGGCGCTGTGACCTGGACTCAAGACACTATCAGTCTTGATCTCAATAGCCTGAGTCTTCAGGTGGGAACACATGTGGTTGAGCTGCTACTTCGAGACGCGTATGGGAATGTGGCCTGGGATATTGTCGTCGTGGCAATCAGTCAGACAAAGACCTCAAGTCCTCTGACATCCCCTGAGAACTTGTTAATAATAGGCATAGGAATTGTGGTTGTGGCTGCAGTAATAGTCGTCCTCAAAAGAAGGTGACCTGAGTTGAGGGTGTGTGGACATCTTGGGTGACAGTAATGAACTCCAGAACGAACTTGAGCAGATTGACAAGGCCCTCCTTGGCAAGTTTGCCCAAATCTCGGAAGCGTTTGGAATCCAGGGGTTCAAGCAGCAATTGCTTGGTGCGCTTGTCATATCCTATGGAGAGCCAAGGTCCCTCACAGAATTGACCAGACTCACGCATTTCTCAAAAGCGTCAGTATCACGGGCAATGAGAGAACTGCAGATGGAGCTACCGTTCATTGAGACTGTAAAGAAACCACAGGACAAGGAGAAGTACTATCAGCTTGGTGTAGACATCCTTGACTTCCTTGCAGGGTTCATGGTGAAGACCGTACAGGTCGAGGCAGAGCCCACCATCAAGGCAACAAGAGATGCCCTGAGTAAGCTTCAGGACATGAAGACCAGATACCCGGCTCAAGATGAACAAGCGCTGTTAGCGAATACCGAGCGAAGGGTTGCGGGGCTCAAGGAGCTCTATGAGAAGTACATCTGGTATGTCACGCGGCTCTTGGAGTACATGGATGTTCTTACCAAGGAATGGGAAAAGACACACTGAGGCTAGCCACCCAGTTCATTTGCTGAAAGCGAAGACTATCCGACATCGGCATCACAGGATGGCTGTTCAAAAAGTAGATTCTAATCAATTCGTGTGACGAAGAGCGCATGAAAGCCGCCGTAGCTCTGCTCCTCATTATGTGTACCGGCCTGCCGCCTCTAGGAACAATGGACGGTTGCATTCTAAATATCAGTACACAATCAATGCTAGCAGGGTCATCCGGCCCAACAATCGAATGGGTTTATGGAGATGACGGACAGAATGTTACAATTGCCTGGGATGGAGTGTACGACGGACAGACAGAAGACACGTGGTCTCATTGGGTCTGGGTAAACGATACCGACGGAGTAGACACTGTGCTCTTCATGTACATGTGGATAGGAGAGTCGAACTGGAGAAATGTGACAGGCATTCTGAAAGAGGGAAATGCCACCAGGGGCTACTACAACGTCAACTTCTCATATAGGGTATGGTGGAACTACACTGAATCCCGTCCACAGTGGGAGGGATCAGGAGGCAACTTCCACTTCAAGGTGTTCGCAAATGATACGCTTGGTCGTTGGAGTGACACGCCTGTCTTGACCTATATGGGTGGATATATGTTTGTCAAGCCCCCTACACCATTCTTTCTGACACCGGTGGGCCTCACAATTATCGCGGCAGTTGCCGCAGTTTCGGTCATCATAGTCCTAGTAGTAATTAGAAAACGAAAACTATGATGAGATGGTAAGCTGCTCACGAATGAGTGTCCCAAAAAAAAGAAACGAGTGCGAGAGCAATATACATTCGCTCATCGCACATTAGACTATGAAGACAAAACCGCTTTCGTGTTGTTCCGGAGCATCATGCCGAAGGAACCCATGGAAAGCAAGCCGATCGAGCCTATGGCTTAATCGCTTTCTTGATACTGGCTAATGTAGCATCATCGACAGATTTCATATTGTGAGCTTCTGCAGCATGTGCTGAGATGTTCTTCATCAGCTCATCCATTGTCTTCGCAGTTGTCTTAAAGCCACACTGCATTCCAATATCCTTGCAAGCAAAAGAAGGCATTTTCTTTCCTCCATCGTTCACTATTGTTAAGACCATATTAAAGCGTTTGGGAATGACCAACTCACTGTATTGCATCTGAAGGAAAGAAGCGCGAGGGGCTTGCGAAGGGACTGGCGCCCCACGTCTTGCAGATACATGCATTCAGTAGCCGCGAATGAGAGAGCGCCGAAAGAGCTGTGAATAACTACTTCACTACTCTGAAAACACCGGCGGGAGTGGCGCTATCAACATGAGAGGCACCTGCGTCCGTTACCCATCGTATAAAGTCCTCCTTTTCTATTGCGCCATAAGCACCCTCATTTAGTAGGACGAAGAGCTCAATATAAGAGTCAAGCATTGGAGCGAAAGCCTCTGTTCCAAATAAGAGACCCCCGGGCTTCAGCACTCTCATCATTTCCTTGGTTGCCTTTTCTGCATCGCACCAGTGGATAACTTGAGATGTGTACACCATGTCAAAGAATTCGTCTTCAAATGGAAGTTCCTCTGCAGTTCCTTGAATGAATGTCGGGTGGTACTCCTTGAAGGAATCAATGACATCACGGTCAACCTTAAGCAAACGAGCGGCCGATGCCGAGAATTCCTCTTCAGCAATCCGTTTCAGATTCGGGTCGAATTCAAGTCCATAGATCTTCACAGGTATATCACAATCGAATGCTCCTCTCTTGTAATAGTAGCCCCAGATGGATGCAGTTCCGACTCCATTTCCAGATCCAATATCAATGAAGGTTCCCCTCCTCTTTAGAGCATCAGTGTACTTGAACGCAGCCATACGTATGCGGTCATACATCTCCAGAGTAAGTGTGTCATCCCAGTTGAAAGTGTTCATTTCATCTGAAAACGTTGTATAATGACCTCGTAGTCTGTTCGGAATTGCTGCAGCTGCATCAGCTTGTATCTGTGGTAGTCCTGAACCGAATATTTCTGGAACAACCACCGGAAATTCCTCGATTATGCCATTAGTTTGATACGTTCCATCAGTCTTGACCAAGAGATCATCATCTGAAAATGCTTGCAGGAATTTGGTTAGAAAGGTCAGATCAGTATAGCCGAAGTGGTCAGCAATATCCTGTATTGACCTTGGAGTTACCATATAGTCAAACCAACCCTCATTCTTGAGAGCATTCACCGATAGTGCGCGATGATATTCATGTACCTCTTTCAATCTATTCTGGATACCAAGTCCTAGTTTCAATAATTCGCTCCATGCCTTCATTTTAGATATCATTCTATTGACCTCCTACGTCAGCTCAATACCCGTCTCCTGTTAATGAAATCAATGAGTTCGAATACTTCCTTGTATCTGGAACATCCTTTACCCTCTAATGCTTCGATAATGGGCATATATCCTCGAAGAATAGGTCCCAGAATCTCCTTCGCGATAGGGTATCTCGATGCAGTTCGCTCAACTATGCTGGGAATCCTGTCTTCATAGGGCGTGTGCACCTTTGCGAAAAGCATGTCCTCATTCATTATCCGCGATAACATTGAAGGAGAAAGGTTTGGATCCTGCTCAAGGATATGAAATATCAGATTTAGCAATCTACGCCTGGGAATCACATCTTCTCCATTTCCTTCAACAATGAGAGGAGCTATCTTCTCCATTGACTTCAAGAGATTCTGCATATTGAAATGTACACAGAGCACTCGGTTTTCAGAAGTCCAGACATCGAGATGCATATCTGCGATATTGGCTTCCATTGGTTGAGGAACAGAACTGTATACACGAGTTGCCTCTTCGATGCGATCCAAGACAAGTGTAGCAATCTCTGAAGCATTTAGATTGCTAGGACACACGATGTCTACAATCCATCGTTGATCTCTGCTTATGAGGAGTGCAAGTCCGATTCCATTGGTTGGCTCAGGAGATATTTCATCCTCATGATAGACCCAATACCTTCGATCAGTTGAAGTATCAATAGGATGAATAGGCTCGGAATAGGCATCACGATGCCCTCTAAACAATCCCACATGATCGACAACGACTGAGTTGTAGTGTCGCTCTGTATCAGTATCGTGTGCAACGCGATATGTTGTCAGCTTCATTCCGAAGAAGTCTTCATGCTCGGTCTTCGAGATGTAAGTAGTATCATCCGAAATGTCGAACTCTATCGGTTTTCCGCAGACCTTGCAAATGAATTCAGTTGTGCTAAGTAACGTCATTTATTGCTGCCTCATTTCTCTCTTTGATGTAGTAGTTTCAGCTAGCCACCGTTGTAGTTCGTCCAGACCCACACCATTCATGCAACTGATCTCAAAATACGCGACAGTCAGAGGTTCAGACTCCACGAACTGATCCACCAGGCTCTTGTCAATGCAATTGTCGAGGTCGCATTTGTTCTTAATCAGAACGAAGCGAAGGGGGCGATCGTTTCGACGCTGAGTCTTAATAATGGAAACCCAGTCCTTGAGGTCAAGTATTGACTGGAGATCGTCTGCTGCAAAGATCAGCATCACAATCTCTACACTGCCTAGTGCAATGTTGCTGAAGTCGCGAAGAGCATGAATTGGTAAGTCGAGTTGCCCAGCAACATCGACCATGAGGAAGATTCCCTTAGACCCTGTCCCGCCAATTCGCTCGACACTAATCGTTTCGAGATTGAGGAACGGCGTCCGGTGATATTCTTGAGAGATATTAGCTATTTCAAGAGGCTTGTTGTCCTTTAGTACCTGAAGGAGAGATGTCTTTCCAACAGCTCCCGAACCAGCAACGAGAATCTTCGTTACTCCAGCTTCCGGTTGTACAGGGGATTTTGCCCTCATTTCCTCTTTCAGTTCAGGCGTATTCGTGGAATTCGTCATTTAAGCTGTCCTCGTAATGTCGCGCCTTTCAGAAATATGCAAGCCGTGCTATGATGTGAATGGGAAAATCGTCATATAAAATCGCCAGCATATACGATGCCACGCTAATGACATAAGACGCCATTCTGTTGTACTAAAGAATGTATGAATTGTACAAGTCAAACGGCGCGACTGAGAAGGATGAAATGTTGATTGGCGACATACACACCACTTAACAAACGGTCACTGGGTTCCGCCACTCACTGCCCCACGTGCCTATGTTCGGTGTTGAAATTCAGTCCTGATATTGTCATACCTACGGCGATTGACATTCATAACAACCCTAATTGGGGTGCTCGATACAAAACGCTTTCTGTCCATAACAGAGCAAACCTGAAGAAGACTCCAGAGAATATGGAAGAAACACACACTTCAAGTCACTTCAGGAGTTCTTCCATTCTGATTTCCACTGACCTTGCCCTGAGAGATTCGAATACATTCCTCAGCCATTCTGTACCTGCCGGACTCTCAAAGCATAGACAAGAATTGAAGTCGACCCTTGTGTCGTGCAATGGGAGGAACAAGAATCCACCTCGCTCACAGCCGCCTACGGCAAAGTCACACTCATCAACGACGTAGAACCGGATTCTTGACGGGTCCATCGCCTCCATGAGCCGGTCCGGATGGTCGAGGTGCATGAAGTCCTCTGCGCCCTTCTGAGTCAACACAGCTTCGACGTTTGTGTCTTTGAACGTTGGACTCCATAAGTCGAAGAATCCTTGCTCTAGACGCATGTCCACATCTCCACCCAAGAAGCAGGTCTTGATTCCTGGGGAGAGGATTTCTTTCACCTTGCTGAGAATCGATATCAAATCGCGATAGATTTCGTAGTCAAGTGATTGAATATCGGCTCTGAGCTTCGGGTCACCAAGTGTCAATCTATGTGTTGCGAAGAATTCTTCGTCTCTAATCGGGGCCAATGAATTGACTATCCAAGAGGCCACCTCTGTGTTCATATTCGCGAGATAACGGTCACCTACGTGTACGATTATCTGTGCCTCAACAAGACGCCTAAGGTGATCTTCCAACGTCGAGGGATAGGTCTTCAAAGACTTCGCGATATCACTGAACCGAAGACCATCAGGCCGTGAGAGGAGCAGCTCTACGATCCCTATTCGCGTTTCAGAAGCGAGCGTTTTCAGCAGCTGCACTTTGTCAGAATGAGGCATAGTCCACCGCCATGCATTATACGGTTCCGACCGTATTGTACGACTGTCTGACCGCGCACCCTTATATTATTCTTTACGGTCAATATGATAGGTGTGCTATTTGATCGAATGGCTGAATCTTATCCTTCTAATCGCAAGCTCCATTGTTATCTTCTACATGTACATCAAGAGTGTCCAGCCTGCTAAGATGGAGCAGGAGATGGGCGAGGGTGCCTATGAAAAGGCTAATTGGTACAGGACGATTGGCTGGATTCCTTTCCTCTTTTTCTTCATCTCTTATGTCATCTATCTATACTACCCACTACCGCTCCCTATCCCTAATGAACTGCCGTGGGACTACTCAATATCAGTTGTACTAGCGATAGTCATCGCGATACCATCATTTGCGTTAATGGGACTGGGTGTACGAGCAGCAGGAGAGGAGGCATTACATCCAAAGAATGAGCATACGATGTACGAGGGCATCTACAACAAGATCAGACATCCACAGATGCTTGGGGAGGTCTGGGTTGGTCACATCATAGCACTATTGCTGAATCGGACGTTCCTGTTCCTCTTTGCCTTCGTCTGGATTCCCATGTTCTATTACATGGCAGTATTCGAGGAACGTGACCTGGTCATCAGATATGGTCAGCCATATGTGGAGTATAGAGAGAGAGTTGGGATGTTCTTCCCGAAGAGAACGAGGAAACCAGAATAAAGAAGCACTACTCATCTTTGCGCCACGAGGCTGGCAGTCAGACCAAGCTCTTTTTGCGGCCTCGTGCACACCTGTAGGCTATACACACCACAGCGTCTAATCTGCAACACCGTTGTGTGGCCTATTCAGGCAGCTTTTCCCGGCTCAGTCTTACGGCAACCACTTCTCCGACCGCGCACTCCGTATCACCCGAGTAGAGTGAACATGTGACCGTGACCTTTCGCTCCTTCATCTCCTTGACCCGGGCTCGAAGTGTAACAGCCTCACCTGCAGGAGTCGGCTTGAGATACTTGATGATGAGAGAGCCTGTAACAAACCCGCTAAGTGGATCCATTTCGAACTCGCGCCCCTCTGCCCTAAATACGGCTGTGTTTGCCGTATTCACCGAGTGACAGTCGATGAGGGTCGCAATGATGCCACCATTCAGGACTCCCGGAAAAGCCAAGTGATACTCCTCGGGCTGAAACGTGGCGACTGTTTCATCGCCTTGCCAGTAGCTCTTCAGATGGAGGCCGTGCTCATTGTTCCTGCCACACCCCCAGCAGTAGGTTCCAAGCTCAGGCCATCTGTCTTGGATTGCTTTCTTCTCCATGCTAATCATCCGCAGAACATAGGAGTCTGCCAGATAAGAATGCTAGCATCTACCAAGGCTCGCGGAACCTCTCGATTCGCTCGCTAGCACCACCTAGGCAGAGGACTGCAGCAATAGAGAGACACAGTTTCCTCTAGAAGAAACAACAGGAAAACACAAATCTCCGATTATGCTCTCCTGTCTCAGTAGGTTAAACGCCCTGAGGTGTGAGTCGGTGTTCATCGGACATTATGGTGTAGCCTTCGCTCTGAAGAAATACGCGCCTAAGACATCACTTGGTCTGCTATTCATTGCTGCCCAATTGGCAGATATCGCATTCTTCATCCTTGTGCCACTAGGAATCGAACATCTAAGGATTATACCGGGTTATACTGAGGCCAGCCCCTTCGAACTCTATGACTATCCAATTACACATAGCCTTCTCGGATCGCTCGCCTGGTCCCTTGCAACATATCTTGTGGTCCGATTCTTCCCTCTGAAGAGCTCAGCTGATACCGCTTATCGGCAGAGAGCTGCACTCGTCTTGAGCGGAGCCGTCTTCTCCCACTTTGTCTTGGATTTCCTTGTTCATACTCCCGACCTACTGCTGGTTCCCGGACTAGACATAATGATTGGACTAGGACTCTGGAACAATCTGACTGCCAGCATCGGACTGGAACTTGCTATTCTTCTGGTTGGATGCCTGATATACCTCCGTTCAACACCTTCCGGAGCAGGCCCTATTGGTAGATATGGAATGTACGTCTTCATGATCGTGCTTGCTGTTGTTACTATCATCACTCCATTCATGACATTTCCAGATGTGCTGACAGTTGCCCTGACAACGGAGATCTTGTATGTGGTGTTCACTCTAATAGCATGGTGGCTAGATGGCAGGAGATACTCTACTGGGAAGGAAAGCTGAAACTTTCAATAGCATCTTCCATAAGGCGAGCTTCTACAAAAAGGCGGCATGAGTGCTAGCACTGATTCCTTCTGTATCTCAATATTAGGAAGTAGGAAGCAGTACTGATAGCGACTGAAAGGCAAATGCAGGAAGCGGACAGGACTAGTGCACCAAAGCCTGCATCGCTTGTGTCCGGACGGATACCCTGATAGAGATCTGAAGCCTTACCAGTTATGGCATCAACCAGTATTTCATCTGTGTCACCATTCGGGTGAAGATACTCGAATCCCCACGCAAGCTGGAGTTTCGATGTGTCATCGAACATTGGGGTTGCTGGGACCATTCTCAGGTAGGTGCCTTTCCAATCGACCCTTCCTGGGCCCAGAGATAACGACGCAGATGCTCGAGCCTCTACTGGTGAGCAGAGCCTAATATTGGAAATATCGATTACTGGCAAGTGTACATACGTATACGAGAAAGAAATGACCCTTGATGTGAACGTGTCGACTCGAAGCGATATTCCTGAGTAATACGGTCCTGCGAATACACCTTCAACTGGTGTAGAGATCTGAATCTCGTAGAAGATTTCCTGTGGGTCGTATTCAACTCGCTGTGTCCTTATATGGCGAGAGCCTGGCAGAAGTGTGTAGTTATGTGTCTGCAGGAAATCAAGGGCAATAGTATCGGCGTCGCTTGTGCTCATGGATACAGGGACGGTGGATGAGTTCAGGAGACCATGCTCCTCCAACCAAGAGGTTGAAGAATGCTCCGCATAGGCACACACTTTGTCAGTGATAGCATTAATCCAGATATACGCACCAAACGCACCCCGGATCTCATTGTTTCTGTATGAGAACCCCCAGAGATGTCGTCCGATATCTGGGAAGATAGTTTCGCCATCATAATAGAGGAGCGAAGAGAGATTGGATCCGAAGAATTCTCTGCAGGTCTGCTGCGCCTCTCCAACATCTATCGTATTCTCTGGAAGTGTCATGTTCATCATATATGGCTCAGTTGAAATGAGCTCCCAAGTGGCATTGAAGGCACATGCATCGAGGCTGTTGCTTACAATACTGGAGAAGACTGTTGACTCGATTGGGGTTCCCGGGAGGACAATGTCGTCGTTGGTCAGTTCAATATGCGGAGAAACGGTTGCACCTATACTAGCTAGGAGAAGAATTGCGACCAGTAGCCCACCAGCAGCTGGATAGTAATATGTGGAAGCAGCTCCACCTCGAGTTTTCACCGTATGCAGACCACACTTATGCCTCTCTCAAATACTAGTATAATTGTATGTTTAGAGCTTCCCCGAAACCTGCAGCTCTAGGTTTAGCTCATAGCACTAGACATCTATCTCGCGGTTGAGGAGCCAGTAGGCCTCGAAGAACGATGTAGCAATGGCAACCATGAGCACGATAATAAACATGACATCGACAGGCCGCAATAGAATATCAAAGAAGAGCAATGAGAATACAAGAACTGAGAGAAAGAATACACCATAGAACACTTGCCTAGGGAGGAACAGGTTTCCAACCTTTAGGAAGGAACGAAGAATCCCTATCCGAACCACCTTTGATGCATAATACTGCCCGTCTGCATTAGTTTCCACAAGGTCGAAGCCAATCAAGCGGTTGAGGTGGTACAGGGCAAGACTAGGACTTGAGAGACCCAGCTCTCTTTGAATAGCCCTAGCTGTCTTGGGCTCTGGAGCACGGATCAAGTGATGATACACGCGTAGAGTAGTACCTCGGACTCTGTTGGCTTTCCTATCAGGTACTCCGTTTCTGGCTCTAATAGGCACTATCCCTCCTATGACAAACATATGCTCATTCTGTTATTTGAAACCACATACCTGAGTGAACACTCTCACGATATGCTATCTTGTCCTAGTCCTCAGTGTATTTCAATCCTCGTAACAGCTGTTATGCCAACGCTATGAAAGCGTGACGACCCTTTGGGAGTCACCAACATGTTCTAAGTGGTGCTTTCTGTTGGAGTGAAGTCACTGTCGGAAACCGCACTCTAGCATTCAATCATCGAAATGTCGCGTTCCAAGTGCGACTGCGATTAGCCACTGGTTACCCCTTTAGCGATGCGGTCGCCAATCTCTTTGTCTATGTTACGCCAGTACTCGATTGCACGTTGCAACACAGGCTTCGACACACCATTCTTGAGAGCCCCGATGACATTGGATACGAGGCGATCACGCTGTGCATCGTCCATGACCTTGCGCACCAACGTGCCAGCCTGCCCCCAGTCGTCATCATCCTTTCGCAGGGTGTAGGCAGCATGGACGAACTCCCCGCTGGCATTCCAGACCTCCACATGGGGATAGCGTTCTCCGTCAGCCTTTGGTCCCCCCTTCGAGTTTGGTGCGTATACAGGATCAGACACATTGTCAATTCGCATCGCTCCGTCCTTGCTGTAGCTATGCACGGCACATTTTGGTCGGTTGACCGGGATCTGTCTGTAGTTGACACCCAAGCGGGCGCGATGTGCGTCGGAGTATGAGAAGAGGCGCGCCAGCAGCATTTTATCCGGGCTGGGGCCAATCCCTGGCACGAGATTGTTGGGTTCGAACGCCGCCTGCTCGATCTCGGTGTGGAAGTCGGTCGGATTGCGATTGAGCGTCAGCCGACCCACCTCATGCAGCGGGTAGTCACCGTGTGGCCACACCTTGGTCAGGTCGAAGGGATTGATACGATAGGTTTCGGCTTCTTTGAAGGGCATGATCTGCATCTTCAGCGTCCAGCTGG
>CAYPUO010000033.1:0-11595 GCA_964413775.1 uncultured archaeon | reverse complement strand
CCGGCTGTTCTTTGTTCGTTGGAATGCGTCTGCATGGCGCTGTGGAAGCATTCTTTGGACCAAGAGGATTTTGCATGGCTGGTCCATAACGACCTTTGAAATTGGTTTATTAGATAACTCTAACAGATATATTCGGAGGCAACTGTACAATCAGAAAGGAGTCTAATATCATGTCATATGTGACGCGTGTATCAATTTGGTTCAGTAGTGAGGGTGCATCGCCCTCCGTAGTAATCAAGAAGCTGCTTGAGATGGGATTCACTCCAGTAATGGGTGCCTACGATTTTGTCTATAGGCACGAATTCGAGGGCGAGATGAGTGACTCAGATTTAACTGCCTCAATACTCGAAATTGCCGGAGCATTACATGATACACTTGCTGGATTCAATGTTCTGTATACTCTTTCTACACAGCCCAGTGATGAAGTGGGTGACTATGTTCCACTTGAGGCAATAGACGAAGAACTTGCACAGATTGAAAAGGAACTGGAGGAGATCGAGCGGGAAGAGCCTTCGGAATGAAGCAGATTAAGTGAGGGGGAGAACTTCCCCCTTCACTCGCCTTTTAGTCTGATGTTATCTCCGGTTCGCGGCGTTCATATTCGCCTTCTCCACGGACCGATACCCTGAGCTTCTTCTGGTCGCCTGGGTTCATCCTGGTCCATGACCACTTCATTTTACTTCCATCAGAAACCGCAGATACCGTCGGTTCTTCCTCAGCAGGATCAGTTGAAACGTATTCAAAGCCAGAAGGAATCCAGTCAACCGCGTTTACGTTCTCAACGGTCACCTCTCCCTTATTCTCAACCACCAACATAACGACGTATTCACCAGCTCCCGCGCCCTTGTTTATAGCTTTCTTAGCAGAGATCCTTCTCTTCTTGTAGAGAATACCTATTTTGTGCATATCTTCCGCACTGATGCTATCTGCAGTGGTACCTTCAGGATACGTGTTTGCATAAACCTGAATCGGGCTCGTGTATTCTTTTTCTGGTCTGTTTCTCCATGCCATGATAGCATAGTTGAGCTTGACAGATTCACCAGGTTCTAGTTCGCCGACTGTGTTTCTGAGATTGTCTATGGTGAATGTGATTGTGTGAGTGGTTTCGGGATTCTGGTCGTCAGGATCAAGAATGGCTGAAAACTCGCCATTATACTCCTCTCCTCGAATCCAGACTGATACGTGTTCGGTCTTGGGAGGCATCACATCATCTGGCAGATTGTCAACAATCTTAAGAGAGTTCAGCTTCGCGGTGCCTGCATTTTTAACTTCGATATTCACTTCAACTGGGGTCTTGTCGAAGCTGTTTACTTCAGGAGGATCGAACTCCTTTGTATAGATAATATGCGCGATGGGGACAGGTTGACCCGTCTTCTTAATTGTGCCAAGGATTCTCGATGTCACTTTATTCATTGGCGTGTAGGTCACTTCCTGGGTGCATTTTGGTGGTGACTTGCTACTTACTTCGAACTTAGAAGTCCATTCCTGTCCTGGAATCATCTCAAGCTTCGGTTCCACGTCGATTTTCTTTTCCTTTTCGCCCCCACTCTCGGGTACTAGATATACCTCTGCCTTGTCAAGGCGAACCATCAGGTCGCTTTCATTTGAACACTCCAAGGTGCACTCCCATTCATTTGGTTCTGTTTCAGCTGTTTCAATACCAGTAAGAAACTCTGTGAGTGCTGTCATATCGGGCTTGAGACTTGACCTTTGCTGACCCTCTGCCTTATACGTAACCACAATCTCACCACCACTCTTCACATCTGTTTCATCCGGTTCAGCATATCCCGCGATGACGAGAGTTGATTCCTCTCTAGGATAGATTACCAAATCCTTCCATACCACCTGACGTGTCCCCTCATCAAATTCAGCAGAGCCTGACTTTGTACTCTCAACAGTTACCCCCGTAAGGTCTGGTGGAATTGTCTTGTTGAGGATAACGCTGTCGAGCTGACCGTCTGTTTCGTTTTTCAAAGTAATTGTAATCTTCACTCTATTCTTTTTGCCATGGATGTACGCCCAGTGTGGGGTATCGCTTTCAGTATCTGCACCTGTATCATAGACTTCAGTGACAGTGACAATTGGCGTGTCGGTTGCTACCGAGTACTCAGTTTCCCATTTTCCGCCGGCATCAACTTCGCCAGCTGTGAGAGACTCATCTCCAATATCCGTTTTATCGCGTCCTTCAGGCACAAGGACTTTCACATTCCATATCCTACATCTCTCTGAAACATTATTCACACTCAATACTCCATTGGTCTCTATGTTTTGCAATACACCAAACTCATTGAGTTGTGCTTTCTCGGTTTCTTCAAGGTCAATTATAACAGGCTTATGTTCGCTCAACAGGGGTCACCTACTTGTCCTATGTAATTCCAATATCTTGGTTCTATTCTAGGTTTCATGATATGATAATATCAGTTTACTGTGTATCTGAACTCGTTCCCAGCAGCCCATTCAAACTGAATGGTCTGGTCCTCCACGGGAGTCAACGCAGTCGTTCCTCGACCGAACTGGTCGATATATCTAGCAAATTTCTTTGGCTGGTCGGGAGCAGTCCATCTGATTGGGATTGCGACTCTGGGTTGTGCGTCAATGCAGAGGCTGGTCGCATCTTTCACTTCGAAGACACCATCGCCTCCTATTGGCGTAATCAGAATATCTGTTTCGAGCTGGGCAAATGGGCCTCTCACTACTGTATCACCTAGATATGCAACCTTCATCCTAGCTATCTCAATCCAGAGTCCGAGATTCTCATATCTGCCCCCGCTACTTTGGTCAGCTCTTTGGAGCGAGTATGGTGTTATCTTCATCCCTGGTATTTCATATGGCACTTCTGAACGAAGGGTATGGAGTAGCCAAGGTTTTCCGCCTTGTGCTTGCGCCTTCTGGATAGTTGCCTCATTTCCAAGAATCCATGATTTCGCTTTTGCTGCAATCTCTGTGGCATTGCCAAGTGCATCGTCCGCATGGTTCGTCGCAACGATAACTCGAACGTCGTAGTCTGCCGGAACCACAGGTACGCCGTCCCAGATACCTGGATTAATCAGCAGGGACACGTTTTCAGTTTCCAGCCTAAATGTAGTATGACCAATGTAAGTCATTTTGAGCAATGAACCACTTCCCATAGTCCCGTCTGACATTATCATGTCAGCTATGCGCTGTGTACACTTCCTTCAATCGTTTCTTAAAAAGAAATTTGCCATTGATACCGATATTTCAGCGGTTTACGGTCTCCAGTCAGATATTCTCGCGAGAGAACTCTGGTGGTTTGCTTACTCAGCGCCTCCGAGTGCTAGGTTTTTATTAGTCAGTAAGTACACAATCAGGACGAACCTCTACTGGATACCGGGGACTCATAGAAGCGGGGCACCATGCTCGAGAAGATTTTGACTGAGAAGTTCAGAAGAACCCTTGAGGCCACTTTCAAAGACATTCAGAATCACCAAGATCGAAGTGACGAAGAGGAGTTTGCCAAGGATGAACTTCGTATAAAGGAGGAGCTTCTGGAAAGAGTGAGTTGTTATCCTTCAACGGTTGAGCTAGAGAATGACTTTACAGTTGCCGCTGTTGATGGCTCTGGTAATTCAGCTCTCACAACCCTAGATGATATCCGCGTTCATCTACTCAGCTCTGCTACTATCATCCTGAATACCGGAACAAAATCCGGTCGACTGCTTGAACCTATCGACCGCAGTATTCTTGAGCATGAAGTTGGTGAACAGCCAGATATAGACCTACACTGGCATTCGGGCGTTCGCGGAGATTCAAAGAAGAAACTAGCTGAATCCCTAGGGAACATCTATGCTGTCAACAATATCTACGATATTATTCTGCCCTTCTTTATTGATCACACCGACGGGAAGATATGTACAATTTCGGACTTGGAAAAATCACCGGAATATGGGCAATACATACGCGAAATGAAAAGTATCGAGGACCTCATATTTCGAGAGCAGTTGCTTACTAATCCTATTGTACATGATGAACTGCGTACTGTTAAGGAGTATGCTGCTGTGAGAAACGTACTGACAAGTAATCTAAAACCCAAATTCGTACTCATTGATGGCGCGCTCTCAGTGTTTCTACACTTTGTGAGGAAATATCCCTCTATGCCGAGTGGGTTCATGTTGAGGGAACTATGTAGTCTTGCGCGAAAGAACGGTGTTATTCTTGCCGCAGTAAGCAAGAACCATACCATACCATTTGCACATAAAATTGCAAAGATGGCAGAGGATACATTTGGCAATAATGAGAAATGGTTCTGTTTACTCCCGAGCAAGCATGAGCCTGGGGGCGGACTACACATTCTTGAAAACCGTACGTATATTCCTCCCGTTTTGGCAGTACCGTATCTGTTCAGTTTCTCCAGAGATAATCGGCCTTCAAGGATTGACTTCGATAGAATATGGTGGAGAGAGAACATATTTGTTCCCACTGATCCTGAAGCTACACGTAAGAATGAAAAGAAGCTATTCAGCGATTTGGAGTTTATATCTAGAGATGCTCGGTATTACGGCTATCCAGTGGCTCTTGGACTAGCCCACGAAGCATGCAAGATTAGCTATGAGGATGTTCGACTTGCTCGGGAAATTGTACGTGACGTACGGCATCAATTGGGATTCGACCCGAGGAGAACAGAGCCTCTGAGAGAGGATTTGGGTGTATAGGATTCGGAGGAACAGGAATGGTACTGAATAAAGATCAGCTTGGAGAACACTATGGCAAGGTTGGCGTTGGCAATCAGACTATGCTAGGAATCATGGGAAGCAATCGTGATGTGAGTGTTGGCGAGATATTCATGATTTATTCATGTCGGGATGAGCATGAGCGTGTCTTCTTCTTTAGAGTCTTAGGCCTTGAAAATTACCTACGACAAGTGGACGATATGGCAAGGATTGCCAGTACACTTATGGTTGAAGGCGACTCGTACCTATCAGGAATCGAACGAAACATGCTGCTGCAGGTTGATGGCAAGATGCTGGGTTATGCTGAGGAGGAAAATGGCGAATGGAAGTTTCGTTCCCCGCGGCGTCTTCCCGACCATCTTGCGGATGTCTATCGGCCATCACCTGGCACTTCGGACAAGACCGTTATGGCTATGCTCGCAGACCAAACAGATGGCGAAGTGTATGTAGGTAACCTGCAGATTGGAGAGAAGACCTTGGATGTCCCAGTGATGATACCTTCGAAATTCCTGCCTATGCATGTAGGTATCTTTGGCTCCACAGGTTCCGGAAAAAGCAACCTGATGATGGTCCTCATCAAATCGATGATTGACACGAACTTGGAAATCAACAGGGGCACTAGGGGCGATGTACTGAAGGTATCTGCATTCTGTATCGACCCTCACGACGAGTTTGCTAAGGGAACCGACAAGTATGGAATTCAGAGCATAGTCGAAGCAATGGGTGAAACCACACGGTTTCAAGTTTTGGGCTCTACTTATTACCTCACAACGCACCTAAATGCAACGGACCGCGAGATACGGAGATATGCACGCGAAATACGGATTCTGTATAATGAGATTCAACCCCGCGATCTCTACTCGATAATGGAGTTTTCTCCGCAGATGGTCGCGTTCATCGACCATGTCTACAATCACCATCGGGAGAACTGGATCAGTGTCATTCTTGGAATGGCTGAGGACGATGATACATCAGGCACTCCAGCTGGAACGCTGCGCGCAGTCCAACGACGCCTACGATTTCTAGAACGCAGCCCCATTTTTGTGGAGAGCGGTAACTCGGTCTTGGATGAGATATTCGAAGCAATGGAAACAGGCAGAGTGCTAGTCTGCAATACAAGTCTCATGGGTGATCAGGAGCAATTCCTCCTAACAACTGTTGTGACCCGTACATTATCTGACTTGAGGCGAGCCCTGAAGAGCAGCGGCAACTTGGGTGATTTTGACCGTCAAGCTAGCATAAGACTCCCGGAACCATTCTTCAGAAGAATACGGTCTAAGGCAAGATCATTCTATAGCAAGTCCGGAGCAGCTGATGAAAGTCCGGTAAAAGACCCCAGAAATCTACCTGTCATCCTAGTCACAGTTGAGGAGGCCCCTTCTATTCTGAATCCCGAGTTGATGAGGGGGCAATCAGTATTCAAGGATATATCTCGACAGGGACGCAAATTTAACATCGGTCTACTTGTCATAAGCCAACAAGTAAGTGTCTTGGACAATGTCATTCTCTCTCAGATGAATACAGAGATTAATCTACGATTAGGCAACGAGCGCGAGATTCGCGCGTGCATCGAAAATGCGAGCGTCAACATCACAGGCTTCGAAAATGAGTTCAGAGTGATGGCCAGAGGCGAAGCACTGCTCACGGCATCATACAGAGAACTACCCTTGCCAGTCAGGATTCCTCTCTTTGATGACTACTTTGAACGTGACAGAGATAGGTACAAGCCAAAAGGTACAAAGAAGAAAGAAGAGAAACACGTGATTTGAGGAATACAAGATGCCTGTGCGAATTGCTCACATTTCAGACACTCACCTTGGTACGCGTCCGAGTGATGGCGTCAAGCAGAATGTCTGGGCTGTTGAGATGCGTACTCGGCTCCTTGAGAATGACTACTACGACAGGTTTGTGGAGATATTCGATACCATTTCAAAGCTCGAGCCCAAGGTTGACCTAGTTGTCCATTCTGGTGACCTCTACAACTCACCCTGGGAGGGCAACCCACTCCAGCCTCCGGTGGTAGCACAAGAGACCGCAATTCGTGTCTTAAAGAACTTCATCAAAACCACGGGCATTCCGGTCTTGATTATTGAGGGTAACCACGGGCTCTATCGATCCCTTGAAGTATCGCTGCTAGATAGTCTCAAGCTATCGGTTCCCGGATTAGAGGTTGCTACGCAGCAGAACTTAAAGAGAGCATTCTCGCAAGGCGAGCCTCTAATGAAAACTTTTGAGAATTTGGATGTCTATTGTTTTCCATACATTGAGAAAAGTGTCCTGAGGTCCTCTAACCTCTTGGAAGATTTCAATGATTGGATTCTGACTCACCAGAAGCCTGCCTCAAAGCGTATCTCTGTCGCAGTCGCACATGGTATGGACCTTGATGATACACTATATCCGGCTATGTTCAGTCAGCCATATGACTACTATGCCTTGGGGCATGACCATCACCAGCACAAACAGGGAAAAGATGCTTGGTATGCCGGGTCTCCCGAGAGGTGGCGATTCGATGAGATTCGGTACGATAAGGGATTCCTCGTTGTTAGCATCTCTGATGACCACAAGACAAAGGTTGAGCCCATACACTTTAACTTTGTGCGTCCTGCATACAATGAACGAATAACCATCGAGTCCGACGACACCCTGGACTCAGTCATGGAGAAGATACATGGACAGCTTGTCGAACTTGGAGTCAAAGCCAGCTGGGATCCAGACACTGCAGCAAGGATTAGGCTAGTAATAGAAGGCGCATCGAGTCGCATCAACAACGTAGATCTGAGTGTTGCCATGGAGTCACTACGGTTGAATGTATTGAGCTCTGAATCCTGCTACAATATTGCTCAGCTCAAGTGGTCCATAAAACTTCCTCTTGGTGAACATTCTCCAGCAGCATACCCTGAGATTGAATCTGAGTACTTGATTGAGAATCCCGAAGAGGATTTTCTTGAGTATCTTGGCACTCTCAAGCTTGATGAAGCATATGATTCCAATCTCCTGACAAGAATCGCTGTTAAAGCTCTCGAAAAAACGGTCAAGAAGGACGACGAGAAGCTCACACTTGAGTCAATAACGGAGGAGAGCTAGCCTTGAAGTTGCTGACAATTGAAGTCCAGAATTTCAAGCCATTCAAGCACCTGCAATTACCTGAAGAAGGCGAATTACCAAATGGACTAATCCTTGTAAAGGGGCCAAACTCAACAGGTAAGTCTTCACTCTTTGAGTCCATCTTGTGGGCTCTCTGGGGACCAAGCTCAGTAGAACTCACGAATGATGAACTTGTGAGTTTTTCGTCATCATTCTGCAGGGTGGTTCTCACCTTTGAAGTTGCTGGCAACAGATACAAAATCGAACGGTCATATGACTCTGCTAATGGCATGAAGGTTATACTCTATATCCACTCTAATAAAGCATGGAAGCGTGTTGCTGACAAAACGAGGACTGTCGAAACAGAGGTCGAATCAATTCTGAACATTGGCTGGAAGCAAGCACTGAACACTCTTCTTGTGCGCCAGGGTGAGGTTGCTCTTATTGCTAATGCAACTCCCTCAGTCCTTCGTGAAATGCTAGTAGATGTTTACAACCTTAATCTGCTTGAACAAATGACAGGGCAGCTGAGCTATTTGGAAACCGATCTGACAAATAGAGTTAACGCGTTAGAGGATGACTATCAGAGGCCGGAATTCATCCAGAAGCAAATAGAGCAGACAAAGACGAGGATAGATTCGCAGAAGGCGCTTGCAAGCACGAAGAGTAGCGAGGCCAAAGCATTAGATAAGAAACTGAAGAAACTACCTGAACAATCAGTTCTTGAAAGACTGGATGAGGTCTACCAACTTGTCGACCGTGCAAATGCAGACCTTCAGCACCTTGCTAATAGGCGCAACGACGAACTGCAAGATGCTGGAATCAATGTAGCCGATGAGAAGGTCTTTGTAGCTAGGATGGCATCGCTTCAAAAACAGCTGGAGAAGATCGACACATCGCAAGAAGAGCTCAAAGAACAGGTTTCTGAAATTGACTTCGAAGTGGGGGCTCTCCTTGGCGAAGGAAAACGCTTGAGGAAGGCTTCAGAAACACTGGAATCTAGCGAGGATGATGCCAAGTGTCCTACATGCTCCAAGCCAATGACTCTTGAAGAACGTGATAAAATAATCAAGGAATACAAGACGACCATCAATTCCGCCATTCAGCGTGCAGACCAACTGAAGAACAAACGCAACGGCTTGGTAGAAACATCTCGGGGTGAAGAAGATCGCAAACTCGAGATAAGTAAGGCAATCGATGCTATCAACAAGGCAATCAGTATACAGAAGGAAATCGATACAGCTGAGCAGAGGATTCATGGTGCTAGGGAAGAGATGAAAGGAGCCCTCGCTGAGTTGGGAGTGAAAGACATCAACATGCTCCTGAAGAAGCATGCCGCCAAAGACATTAGTGACTTACACAGGGCTCAAATCCGTCTGGAGGGAGAGTTCAGGACATTGGATAGCGAGCTTAAGACAATTCAGAATAACATTGCCGCTGATGAGGAACAGATAGCAAAATGGAATGAAGATATTATCTCCATGAAGAATATAGGCGCTGAGATTGTAAACCTAAAGTCCTTGCGTGAGCATGCTTTGTATGTACGGAGAAAGCTTGTTAGTGGTTTTCTTGCGGATTATGTCATCCAGAAACGACTGATAGGTATTGTTCGCGGCGCAACTAATCCGTATGTCCGTTCTTTTACTAACGGGCAGTATTCAGGGGTTGACCTTATTCCTACCAAGGCGACCGGACGAGGTGGCGCCGGGCTAGTACTAAAGGTTCAAGATGAACGTGATAATGCTGTGAAGAAGACTGCCCAACTGAGCTATGGTGATAGGACTGCAGTCAGTCTTGGCCTCCGACTAGGGATTAGCAGGACAATGAGTGCAATACGTCCTCTCAGGGACAGCCCTGCTCTCTCTCCAAGAATCAGATGTGTTCTCTTGGATGAGCCTCTTGGTGGCCTGGATAAGGCGCGTCGTGACTCCGTAGTACAGAATCTGATTAACGACCAGTCGTTCCAACAAATTCTTCTGATAACTCATACAGATGTCCAATCCTGGGAAGGCGTTCCTACAATCGAAGTAAGCAAGAATGGAAGCGCGAGTAACGCTGTACTGCAGGTAAACGGCGACGAGTAGGACGACCCATCTAAGAAGGAAAGAGTTAATCTGAGGTGTCAGTACTGATTGGCGCATGACCCAGCTCCCAAAAACTGACCGAGTTGTCAAGTTCTTCATTGACCATGCTCTGCTTTTTCTTATTCTATTGGTCGGTCTGGCGGTCTGGGCCGTAGTGTTTAACCTAGCGGTGAATGACTATCTTGATACAACTCTCTGGCGTACGAGAGGAGTCTGGCTAGGAAACGACACAGGTAACCTCTTTGGATATTCAGTTTCATTTCAGTTTGAAGGCTATACTGACTATAGCTTCTACTATGTCCATTGGGGACATAATATGCTCAGAGGTGTGATGCCATACGATCCTAACTTCGGTCACATTGTGTTGAATGGTTATGCTAACGATAATGGTGCATACATATTCCCTCCATTCTATGCATATCTCTACGCTGCAGGGATTGCACTTCCTTTCGATGACTGGGGTATCGGTCTTCTGATTGCTGCCTTTGGCTATCTGACAGCTTTTCCTGTCTATGGTATTGCAAAAGAGCTGTCCAGTAGTAAAAGAGTCGGAGAGGTCGCCGCTCTTACTTACCTCCTTAATCCAATTTCCTTGTACTACAGCGCTTTTATTTGGCTCAACCCTGCACCTTTTGTCTTCTTCTTCTTTGCCGGCTTCTATGCATTACTCAAAGGAAAGAAGTACACCGGTACGATCCTAATAGTATGTGCTGCGCTCTTCAAACAGACAGCATGGTTCCTTGGAATTCCATTGGTAGTGTATCTGCTTGTTCGACCTCAGAGACCTCCTGAGGGAATGGAGAATTCCGGTCAAGTCAAAAACGAAGTTGGCGCTAGCAAAAAGGCAAGTACCGTTCAAGTCCTACAGAAGTACTTCGATCTCAAAGGCTTTCTATGGCCTGCGATACTTGTCATCGCATTTGTTGTTGCAGTTTTCCTCCCGTTCATCATTGCCACTCCCGATTTCTTGCGAAATCTTGCCTTGGCCGCAGGAGGCTTCCCCTTGGATTCATATACCGATCTCCCCGGATATGGTAGCCCAATGAGATTCCAGGTTCTCCCGGTAGCTGCAGGTCTTCCCGAACTTGCTCAATTCTTGGATATGATAGTCTTCTACGGATTTCTTCTCACCTTTGGCGTAATGATTTTCTTCGGCTTGATGTTGCTTGAAAGGAGAAGTCATGATCGTCCAGTCTATTACATGCGCAGACTTCTCCTTTTCACAATGTTGATGATGCTCTGGGTGCATCTTATGGGTCCAAGGGGCGTTTACAAGTACTACTTCGTGCTTTTCGTACCATTCTTCTCAATCTTCTCTTCTGTGAAAATGGTCACGAGCAGTGAGGAATCTGTGCCCTTTTCATATTCGATGCTCTGGTTGCCACTCGCACTGTCACTAATAATCATCATTCCTCAACGGACCGTCTATCTATTTGGTGTGCTGCTTATATTCATCTCATATCTTCTTGCGGAGCAAATTGGCTCTGCTTGGAAAGTCATGACCACGCCTCTACGATGGGCAAGAGGTATAATTGGTACTCTGTTATTGCCCCTGCAGAGTAGAGCTGAGCACATCCGCCAAGGCTGGGGTCTGGAGCAGACCAAGGAGTTCACAATTGGATCGGAGAGTTTCTCTATTCATTTTGTAGGTGCCCTTGAACAATTGTTCAGAAGACAGAAACTACTGCGGTCCAGGCTGTATCGTGGAGATGAGATGGTATCAGAGAAGACTGCAAGGA
>CAYPUO010000032.1:0-11610 GCA_964413775.1 uncultured archaeon | reverse complement strand
CTATGACACCATAGAGAATGCAGGAGCATATCTTGTGAGCGATGCTTGCTGCGCGGTCGCTCCTCTAAAGGGCAGGTTCAAGGGACTGATGACAGACTCCGCAAAGGCATGCTTCTATGCGCGTGGCAAGAACGATTTCAAGACTGAGATACGAACTATTGAGGAATGCATCAGGGAGGCTACAAGTTGAAGGGTAGGAAGATTTTTGGCGGAAAGGTGCAGGGAGAAGTGCTTGCTACCACGGATGACATCTCTTTCTATGGAGGATGTGACCCAGAAACGGGAGTTATTGTCGAGAAGGGACACCAGCTGGAAGGGCAGTCCATATCTGGAAAAGTCCTAGTCTTCCCCACTGGAAAGGGGTCAACAGTAGGCTCCTATGTGCTGTATGCACTCAGTAAGGCTGGAAAAGCACCACTGGCAATAATCAACAAGTCAACTGACCCAATAGTAGCTGTTGGATGTATTATATCGGATATCCCTGCGATAGATCAGATTGAACTGGACAAACTGAAGACTGGACTGAGAGTAGAAGTAGACGCCGATAATGCGCTCGTGACAATACAGTAGTTAGGCATGTTCGGCCTAATCTCATAGCACAGAGAGAAGGGAGAACCGATAACTCCTTTTGAGTTAATCATCACTGGTATCTCGGTGAAGGATGAGTCGTCAGGCTATTAGTGGGAAGGCGTTCATACCTGATAGAGATCCTGTCCATGCAATGCTGACCTACAAGGACGGACCGAAGCTAGAACTCGATTCAGGTGAGGTGATATCAGATAGCAGGGAGCAAGTAATCTTCGAAATGTCATATGAGAGCATTATGGGCAAGAGCGATAGGAAAATCCATTGGAAAGAGCTTCAAAACCCAGTCAGAATATATCTTACACCTAAAATAGCCGTGGTTCGAAAATACACAAGACAATTCCATTCAGAGGGAGTTGATTTCATCTATCCGCCTTCATCTAATCTGTTCTATTCACGTCTAGTTAGAGGCAAGGAATCTGCCCAATATGTAGTGCATGACATTGCTGACTCGGAGAACCTGTGGCTCAGTATTGTTAGTCCGGATTCGGGCGAAATCCAAGAGAGCTTTTCAATCTGTAGATATGAGTATGATGTCATTGGATTGAAGACATGGTATGATATATTTGATGAATTGACAGCATCTTTTTCGTCCCCAAGAAGCGCAAAAATCTGTAGCGATATATTGAGCATCATTGACAAGACAATACTTGACTGGAACGAGCTGTATAGACTCACCGGTGGGCAGATTCCTCCTACATTTACACTTGGCTCAAGCTCTAGGGAATCATTATCCAGGATTATTCCAATCGAAAGATATCTAGAAGAAAATCAAGAACAGATTCTTGCATTTCTAACATATGTCGCAAAAGATATGTTTCCAAAAGGAGACATAATCGAGTTTTGCAACAATACTTCTTCTCTCGCCTATTTTCGGATGCTCCTCACACGTCATATGCTCATCAGATTGATGAGCTCTAACCATGCTGTGCCCGCCTATTTGGATATCATACGGGACTCTGCACTGAGAATTTCGAGAGACGAAGAACCCTCACCTGATGAGAGCGAGAAGTGGAAACCTGACTACATAATGCCAAGGAGAATTGAGTCTTTTCTTCCGGACCTGCAGAATGAAGTGATGGATATTGTAAAATCGCTGAATGAATCTGGAGAGATAGTCACTGTATATCCAATGCCCAAGAGCTTGAATTCGAACGAAAGACAAAAGAAACGGTTCATAATGTGGGAATCCGGTCTCCGATTGAGAGCACATATTCGTCCACAGTGCTTGAACCTGAGAGAGATACTCTTCATTAAGGCTGCCTACCGCTGGCCTACTCGGCACACAGCCTATTCAATCCGGCTTGGCCCGGAATCTCAATATGCACCTTATCTGCAAGGGATGATTGCACCCCCTTCCGCAGCTGAGCGCATTATTCGTGTGCTACAAGATGATGTGTATGAAATCGACTGGTCCGCCTTCACCATGAATATCAATCTCTTTACCAAGAAAGGATGGAACATTAGACTGACACCCCTTCTCAATGCATTTAGCAAGACAATGTCTTTCCGTACACTTACAAGAACCTATGGACACTGGAAGGGACCGTTATCCTATATGCCAAGCCGAGAAGAAGTACGCATCCTAGACATTGCAAGCACAATGTTCTATCTCCCAGACTTGGAATATGAAGCATATCGCCGTTATTGGCAGACCGATGCATCTAGGAGTAAGGAAATACTAGAACGCTTCTATCATATGGGCGCAATTGATTTCATGTACTGGTATCAAGCAATGTCTGGTCTCAGACTCGTCTTCTTCAAAATAGATGGTGCTGAAAAACAAGTATGCTCGATAGTCAATGGGCTCTTGAAGAACTTACCAACAAGTCTTGCAAGAATATCAGGTAAGGGAAAAACATCTCTCACGATATCTAGAATTCCCACACAGCAGCAGAAGACTATCTTAGAACAAATCGAGAGCGCTGCAAGGAATTCTGATGTGAAAATGCAGGTTTCATTTCCGTCCTCCTTGCGGAATCATGAAGGTAATCTGTACGAACGATTACTAACTCCAGAGGGTACATGGCACGATGATGTTTCTGTCTTCATGTCACAGGCAAGGAGTTTCCCGAGGGAAATTCTTGAAGAGACTCAGGACGAGAGTTCTCAGTAGGCCAACTCTGTAGAGCCGGATGTTGTCGCTGTAATCCCACGGAAATCCCAAAAAAAAGTACGTAGCCAGATGTCATCTCTGGCTACTATGGAATTCTAGTTGTACTTCAGAACTCGAACGGCTCGTTATCATGTCCGGGACTGGAAGGTGGAATTAGGCACGGGGGCTCTTCGCCTTCTGGCCTAGGGGGAGGAAGTAAGACTTGTGAGAACATTTCTTTTTCTCCTTGTTTTTAGTTGTTGGAGGGCAAGTGCCCTTGACAACCCATTGTAGTAGACAGTCATTTTGTTGCTCATTTTGCTAGTAAGATTCGATTCCCGAAAGTAACTGTGCAAAACAATCAGGCAGAACAAGGGTCCTCAGAAGCGGATGCTAGGTGACTATAATAGGCACGATAAGCACTAATGCTGATAGTTCACATGAAGGGGTTGGCGAGCTGTATTTTGTGTTAGTCAGCATTAATTAGTCAGATTTCGGTTGCTGATTCTATTACTCTTTCACTCCTACAAATAGCCCTGTCCTCTTCATTAGACCTGACTCAATGTATTCTACTTGTAGCCCATTAGCTTCCATTGCTTTCACGAAAGTGGTCTTGGGGAAAATACCCATGGGACTGGGATCCACAAAGTGCTCCACTCCCGCATCAATCGCTATGAGGAAGTGAAAGTTAAGATAGAGGATACTGCCTTCCAGTCTGGCTGCATTTGCCTGGGCTACCTTAATGTCCGGTTTGTCCAAGGTCAAGAGTCCTAGTGATGTTGGATGGACGTTCTCTTCCGTCACAAAGGGCTCGATAATGACTACTCCTCCGGAGGTGGTATGTTTAGCGAATGACTTGATAGCCGCAATAACATCTCCTTCTGTTGTGAGGTGGCCTATTCCGCCAAATAGGCAGGTGACCACATCAAACTTCCTTCCCAAATCCAGCTTTCTCATGTCCTGACGAAAGAACTGTACATCCTTGAGTTTCTCTCTTGCGACTTCCAGCATGTCTTCACTTAGATCGACACCTGTAACCTCGTATTGCTGTCTAAGATATTCGATATGCCCTCCAGTACTGCACCCGACGTCTAGCAGAGTTTCCCCATCACTCGTTTTGAAATCAGTAACAATCTCTACGATTCTCTGGCTCTCCTTTTCGTAATCCTTCCAAGAGTACATCTCATCGTAGTATTTGCCCATCACTTTGTAGATATCTGGCATGGCATTGTCCTCGGCCTGCCTGATGATAAGCTCTACGGAGAGTGGCGCAAAATGAAGTGGTGGGCCGGAGGCGATTCGATGCGCATGGGAAGCATTTTTGATAATATCATATCTCTTAATCGCTATTTATCGCTTAGTTATTGTTGGTATGCGACAGTTTATACAGAGATAATGTGTTTAGTGCATTGCTCATTTCTCGTGGGTAGGGAAAATCGAATTGAGAAATAGAATAACTAAGATTTATGCAAGTCTATTGACTGTGATTGTAGTTGTTGGAACATTCGCAATGATGACTTTGGCAGTACCTGTTGAATCTTCGGACAACACACTGAGTTTTTGCTCTAGCACGACTGTTGTTACGAACGGAGTCGCGCAGCATAATGCGACAACATCTATCTCACTAGTCATCGGAAATATGTCGATATCTCTCAGAGTGGTGGAGCCTAGTAGGCATACTATCATTACTTACAAATGTGCTGGGGTTTCATCACGGCTGGAAGTCATAGCTAACCCTGTGGGAAACAAGTATGATACCTTCGAACTACTAAACAATGTGGTTGTATCTGAAAAACTGCTTGACATGAACATACTTGCACCTCTGCAAACAAGTGAATTGAACAACCAAAATTCACTGTCCTCAGTTAGAGATAATTCAGGGATAACAGCAGAATCCACATACACATACAAGTGGTGGGATGGAATTAAACAAGTAGTGGGTCCCTCTTACCTAATTAAGTATCCTCATGCTGACCGAGATACTTACCAAATCGCCCCATGGACAACTTGGTCAATTAAGGGAAATAATATATATCATAATCAACTCTGCCAGTTAGACTCAGAGTCAATTTGCACTCTTGGATGGGCAGGGATTTTTGGCTTCATTGCTGGCGCGGCGGCAGAATTGGTTGGTGGACCTGTACCTGCTGGCGCAGCAGGTTTGTTAGGTGCGGTTTTAGGTGCGCTGTTTGGATTTATCACACAAGCCGTACTTGAAGATGAAGAAGGTTGCCTTTGGTATTGGTGGGGTGCTGAGTTCGCAGACTGGTTTGCAGCTAATGCACTTACGATGATCCTATTGGGGCCGATTGGAGTTTCTCTTACAGCAGCTGCCTTGGCGCAAACAGGTTATCTGAGGATTGGTGACCACACTTTCATTGACCCACACTATTATGGTGCACCTGGTATGTAGGCGGATAAGGAGCAATGGACCAGTGACTGATAAACGAAAATCATATGGTTTATTCCTAGGGTTGATAGGAGTAACTGTGAGTGTTGCCTTTCAGGTTGTTGCAGCACTCCTGGAAACCAGTCCAGAATCGGACATACTCACGTTCTGGGCTATGTGCGCAGCTTTTGTTGTAATTTATCCTTCGGGTTTATTCATAGCCGAGGGGTATCTTAATCGAACAATACAGCCACATACTCGGATTGGACCGTTGTTAGTTGTTCTTTCACTAGTAGCGATTGTGTTTCTAGCTGTATATTTTAATGCCCTCAGATCTGCCTTGTTCCCAAGAGTTGGGGTACCGAATCTTTTGATTCTTGATAGTATTGCTGTCCTTGAGATTGGTGTTTTGTTTCAGCTAATGACTCGTAAACACAAACTCCAAGTAGGCAATATAACCAATCCCAAATAGATCTGAAATAAGCACTAATGTCGGCTTCTCTCAAAGAGGAACCGACAGTTTCTTTTTGTTCAAGTGTACGGGTCGGACGAGATTCGGTTCTAATTCTTTTGGATAGATACGGTACTAGATTTACTGCCTCTCTTACTTTCGAATTCCCTCCGATTTCTGCCGCTAAAAGAAACAGTTTTACGTGCGCGTTCTTTGTATCACCTATCGTGATCAGGAGGTAATGGTGATGGTTAAGGACATTGACCATTTCTTGGATTCTTTCATTGCAATAATTCTAGCTTCAATTCCCATATTTCTTGTTGCTGTAAGCTTTTGGGCGCAAGGATTTAAACTGATGATAGATGGAACTCTGCGTATCTACTATTTGACACGCCCTATTATGCAAGGTTTTGTAGCTCAAATCGCTCTTACACTTACTTCTCTTGTTGCTGGTCTTTGGAGCAGGCTAATTGATGATGATGCCAAGCTAAAGAAAACACTGTTTACTCTTTCGCTTGTTCTATATCTGATATCCCTCCTAGCCTTTCTGATTTGGGTAACAGGTTTATTCACTTTTGTTTAGACTACTGTTCATCTCAGGGGTTATGAAGGCCTTTCATATCACATTCTACTAAGATGAAAGAAAAAACTGGTGGGAAAAACAGAGTTCCACTGAGAAATAACACACCTCTCCTGCCTAGTATAGAGTTTGCCGATACACTGAGAGGACATATACCACCAGCATACTTGAGTCTGACTGAGTTTTTCATCTTATCAATCCAATTCTGTAGGCTCTTGCAAGCTTCGGGTCTTTTCTGCCAAGTAATTCGTGTCTTACGGATGAACTGAAACTGGAAGATTGGTCACTGATGAAATAAGACTCTTGACAGTCGGACCAGAAGATGATGCCATACGAATTCAGTAGTCTGATACTTGATAGAATGCCTCTCTTGTCAAATCCTACCCCCAACTCTTCACTCTTAATAAGGGAGTTCTCAATTAGAAGGTTTTCATCAAGATACAGCTCGTCCGTTCTACTAAAATACTCCGAAACACATTGAAGAACAAGAAGATCTCTTGATGAGAATCCTTCAAAAGCGAGTTCCTTACTATACGAAGTGTCATGACCTGAAGGAACTAGGTGTTCCAAGCTTTTCCTTACTGCATCTGCTAATGAATCAGGTTGCCTTCTCTGAATCCTATTTACAAACGTATTCAATGAATTCATGCAGACACTGGCCGTACCTGTGTGCCACTGAAAGGAAACATCAACGATATATTTGAAACATTTCGAATCAAGTTTCTTACCTGTTTTTGCAGCTAGTCTGTCAGATATTATCCTGTACACTTCTCGTTTCTCATAACTCCGTAGATAGATGTCCATATCCCAAGGTATCCGACTCTTACCTCTCGTTATTGTGCTAAAATCAGATGAATTCAAAACTCCAATCAAAAAGATGTTACGATACGAAGTCAATTCACTGCAGAGCTTTAGAAGACTGGTAGAGTCTTGTGTAAGATTATCCAATGTGACAATGAACCTAGACTGCGAATCTTTCGCAAGCATTTTGTTAATTGTCTGTTTGAGTAAAGCAGTGGAGAAGATCTCATGCCACTTTGACATCCGACACTCGATCCTTCCTTCATTAAAACCCAATCCATTGATGAATTGATAATTCAAATTATCAGCATCAACATAGAATCCCGTAAATGGATGGTCATTTGGCACCTTTGTAGTCATAAAGTATCTGGGAAAGAGCGTCCGTCCCATTTCCTGAGGTCCATGGACAAGGCACACAAATCCTCGATTTTCTTCAGCAGTACAACCATAAACATCCTGTATATTAGCAACTTCCGTATCGCGAAATGGCATCTCCTCTGGAATGTAAAACGTGTCAAATGGGCTATGATTCATTTCCGAGATTAACATCAAACAGTAGTCTAATATTATATATTAAATACCCCTACCAAAATTGCAATTGTAGATTTACAAACTAAACAATGTGGTGGGCTGGACGAGCTTCGAACGCCCGATTCCTTGGCTTTTTACTATCATGGAAGTCCACAATGGTCATAATCTACGGAGCATTTGTTGGTTGATTGGTTATTCTCTCAGCAAATCTAGAATCTCCATAGGTCGCATCCCATTCACAATTTCAGACTCTTTGACCCTGATGACAATATGACCCAATTTCTGTAGTTCCTCATTCTGCATTCGGTCTTTCTCGATGACATCCGGGAAATCAGAACCATGCCAATAATCGCCGTCACAGTAGAGGCAAATACCCCTGTGAGAATTAGGAAAGGGGATGAAGAAATCGACATAGGTGTAGGTGGAACCTATTTCAATATACTTTTGCGATTCAAATCGAATATGCATCTCCTCAAGCCACTCCTTTAGGGGAAGCTCGGTCGTTAATGGTAGAAGCTTATCTGGAATGGGAGCATCTTCAGCTAGACCTAGTTTCATTCTGATTGCCATTCTTCGTGATTCTTTTCTTGCTACCTCTTGATACTCTTGACTATATTCTTCAGTTACAATATATCCATAGGGTCGCCAAAGATGCTCTTCAATGAACCTGAACCATTGGGTTAACATCTCATACCCCTTTACCTTTTCATAGTCCTTTCCCTGACTTGCGAGGATACGTGTCTTCTGAAGACTCTCTCTGAACTTAATTCTCGCACGAAGGATCGCATAACATCCTGCAGAACAACACCCGAACTCATCTACCAGTGGATTGCTGCAGACCGCACATAGACCAGCTTCAACTCTTTCTCGTTCGCTTGCGAAATAATCTGGCTGTGGATGTTTCTTGAAATATCTATCATAGCAATATCCATTACACCATAGGAAGTCATTATTCTCAGGGCGAGTGAACGTTGAGCCACATTCGACACAAATTCTCTCTTCTAAAGAAGGCTTGTTCTCTTTAGCGTAGCAAGATGGGCATTTCGTTCGACCTGAGCCCTTGTATGTCTGATATACTTGCCCACACTCACATTGCAGGACTATCGGTGGGTGAACTGCTTCCCACCCACCACAATCAGGACGCCCACACCACTTCTTTTTCCTTCCAGTCAGTGGACGGCCACATGCCAGGCAGACTCGCTTTTCAGTTCCCATTTCTCCTTTTCCTCCTTCGGTCAGTCAGAATTACTACCCAGTGGCTCTGTCATAGAGTAGGTATCGTATCTGAAAAACTCTACTAGCATACCCTCTTGCTCTCACGGCAAATCAGAAGGACTGCTATGTTTAGAGCGAATCATCTGAGTAGGAAGTGTGTCTATCCTGTAATGAGAAATACGAATGAGTGCGAGCGTAGCACAGTGTTCTTGTTGGAGCAACTCAATCAGATTTTCCAATATGATTTCAGATTCTCTGAAAGAGATGGTCGCTTCAGTGGGTTACCGTAGACTCGTTGGACATACGCAGGCACAAATCTAACTGGTTGTTTTTCACCCCAATAGCGAATTCTTTCTCCCAATTTTTTGTCCTCCTCTATGGTCATCTGAGTCTTTTTTGATAGAATGTCGGTCATAATCGATGAAATTTCTGCTCTGTGTGAAAACAGGGAGGTAATCTGGTCAAATTCCATCTGCTGTCGCCATTTCCTTATCGGTTGGAGCATATCCAGAATTGGGCTCTCTGAGTTGACAACCTCTCGGAGAGGCTCCTGTAGTTCGGGCACAGATTCCATAATGAGTCGTTTTTCACTGTTTGTGAGAATCTCTGCAGTTGGAAGAGCATCGTCAACCGTTTCGTACAGAATAGGGAGTGGTGTACTATCTCTCTCTGGGACAGTTCCTCTTTTTGCCTTCTCACAGGCTTTCTTGTACTTACATCTTGAACAGGGCGGATCTTCTGGAATTTCATGGAAAGTCCCCCTCGTAACCAAGGAAGCAATACCCCATCTCGTTGAAGCGATTTCCTGAAATGGGTAGGTGTCTTTGGTGATATCTCTGAGTTCTTCGTGTCTATGGTAGATAAGAATACCAGTGTCAATTGAATTCCAATGGGATGCCACACGCTTTTGAGCCTCGGATATTTTGGTTTGAATTTTCTTGGTTTTTTGTAGTATCTTATGGTCAGAGCTAGTTGCTTGTTGATATCTCTTGGATTTCTCTAAGATTGTCCTTTCCAAATCCCATAGTGACAGGTTCAATACCGAACGCCAAAACTCAGTTTCCCATACTATCGTGTCTACACCATCCAGCACTCCGGGAGGACCGTGCTTTAGAAGAAATGGCGTTAGAAGATTGAGAATCTCAAGTGGGACGTATTCACTATAGATGTAATGAATAGTCCGTGTATACTCTCTAAGTGCTTTGATATTGCGTTCATGAATACTCATCTCTGCCTTGTGTTCAGCCAATCCTCCTCCTCGTATCTGAGCTCCGGATCGAATCGCATTGAGATACATGGCAATTTGGAAATCGTTTGTCCAGGATCGACTCTTTGAGTTCTTTACTTCAAGAAGGATTGCCTGATTATCATCAGTCAAGGCAATATAGTCAAGTCTCCCTCGAACCAATAGTCCATCTGACTGGAAGGAAACCTCCCTCAATATATCTCTCATCTTGTACTTGTCTATCAGTTCTTGGAGATATTCTGGTATTGGTGTCGGTTCAATGATGACTGGTTGAAGGTCAGGTAATTCAGGAAGATACCCATCAAGTTTCTCTGCAATTTTAGGAGCATTCCGAATTATCTCCTCTGAAAATGCCATTCCCAGATCCGCTTCTCGGATTATCTTTAGTCGTTCGAGGATTTTCTCCCATTGTTCAGGTCCTATCTCTGCTGTAATTCGTTCAATAGCTGGCGCACTTACTTCTAATTCGGGAATAGTATCAAGCTGGACTCTGATAGGAGTGCCTCCAGTAATAGCTACACCTACTGCACCTTCTCCTTCTTGACCTAAGAGTGAAGGTTCTTCTCTCCTTTCATAGACTCTTCCACCTTCGACATCACTCTTCATTCCTTTCAATATAAGCGAGAGTTTTCGTGGACAAGTATGAGCCTCTTGGTAATCCTCACGCTTTGCCTCAAATCGATAGTCGTAGTTTCCGCTCCTAGTCACATCAATCAGCACTCGATTTTAGAAACGCGGTATTCTAGATTCGCATCCATTTTGATTTTTCGCAGGTTGATACAGAAACTGAAAGGCGGAAGGTCGATATTTCGCCTCTTTATAGGATTATCAATCAAAAATAAATGACGATTCATTACCTCGGAGCCTGAAGGTCAGGGACCGTGATTGCAATAGTCTATTCATTGGATTCAACAGAGCACACTCTCCCCAGGTAATAAGCACCACCTACCAGACTTGGTTGAATTTTGCACACTGAGTTCGTATAGATTATTCCATAAAGAGAGGTTTAGCAGAATTATGGCATTGGAACCCAAGGTTGGAAACATATTCTTCTTTTCTCTGTAATCTCGACAAACGCATCTACGATTCGTGTAAGGTAAGATATTGCAGTTTCCTGATTGATTTCTGTCGAAAACCCATGTGTGGCATTGTTTCTCTCAATTCGCATACCATCTATATTCGAGTTAATGCGGCGTAAAGCAGGTGGGGCTGTAGACATTTTTCTCCTATATATCTCAAGGAAAGCATTTACTATTTTATTCTCAGTAATGTTTTCCAAATCATTGTGTGTATGAACACTGTTCCAATTAATTCCATCAAAGTTTCCAAGTGATTGAATATCTGAGAACCCTTGAGTCGTAAGAAATTCTCTGATATAATGTGATAGCGCCGCATAAGAAAGTAACATCGCAGCTCGAAAAGATTTGGTATCTTGTAGAAGGGAAATTGCATTAAGAAGTTCTTTTGCTTGTTTCAAGTGTTCTTTCTTTTTCATTTTCCTGATAGCTGTCATGCATTTTAGAATAGAATTAGGTACTTGGTCGAAATTGCACATACGACACAGTTGTCTGAATGTTGTTGCCATAAACTTAACAGTCATTGGGCTTAGACTCAGATTCTATCTCTTATGTTCCCCAATGAAGAAGCCCTCAAGATTACTTACCTTAGTGCTGCAAGGACTATCCACTTCGACAAATACTTTTCTGTAAGTTTTTTT
>CAYPUO010000031.1:0-11676 GCA_964413775.1 uncultured archaeon | reverse complement strand
GGCATATACATCGGATCATATGAATTTCGAATCAGTGACAGCCAGTTCAAGAATATCGGTGGAGCCGGAGTATTCGTTGAGAGCAGCAACTATGGCATAATTGATAACATTGACGTCACCAATGCAACATATGGAGTCCATCTTGGTGACACAGTGAATACTCTGGTCAATGGCAGCCAATTCATGTGGAACATGTTTGCTATCTACGCATGGGATGCATCAGACGCCAATAATGTAACCTTTAACAACATACATGACAACCAATACGGAATAAGAATGCATGACTCCTTTGGATGGTACATCTACAACAATACCGTGCGATGGAACGACTATGGCCTCTATATCACATCCGTGATTGATCATTGGATCTACAACAACACGTTCGCATTGAATACAGTCTACAATGGATATGACGATAGCGTACTTGGCACATTTTATTGGGATGCCGGGCCGGGTAGCGGCAGCGGCAACTACTGGGATGACTATAGCGGTAGCGGCACGTATCCTGTGCCGGGCGGAAGTGCTGTAGATCGCTATCCCATCTGGTATATGGTGTACAAGCCAATAATCAACAATCCAATCGATGTGTACTACGCGGAGGGCTCTGAAGGCAACTCCATCACGTGGCGTCCATTCGATAACTCACTCCGGAACTGGGTAGTCACGATGGACAGTTCGGACTGGGCATCTGGTATCTGGAACTTCGTGGATATTACGGTCAATATCGACGGACTCTCATACGGCACCCATACTGCTGTCATCACCGTATGGGATGTGGATCAGAACTCAGTGTCTGACACTGTAATTATCCACGTGTATGACAATACGGCACCAGTGGTCAAAGGGCCACCGAACCTCTGGTTGTTCGTTGGTGCGACAGGACAGACCATCAAATGGCAGGTCTCGGATCTCAATCCAGCAACCTACACACTAACTGTGGATGGCAACAGCTTCAGCACGGGGAGTTGGACGACCGGTACTCTCTCGATAAATGTTGATGGCATCAATACCGTCGGTGAACACACCCTTGTGCTCACTATCTATGATGTGGACCACAACTCAGCTCAAGACACTGTGATTGTCCAGGTAATAAGTGACAATGTGAGCCCTACAATACAGCAACCTGGCAATGTCACCTACGTCGAGGGGACTACTGGAAACTACATCACCTGGAATGCCAACGACGAGTATCCAAGCTCCTATGAGGTCATGTTCAACGGGACAGCTATTGCAGAGGGAAGCTGGGGCGGTTCATACATCGTCACTAACGTAGACGGGCATGCGCCTGGGACATATGAGTACACCCTCACGGTATATGACATGTCTGGCAACTCTGCAACCAGTTCGGTCAACGTCACAGTCGTACCATTGATTCCGACGATACCGGCTGGAGAGATTGACTGGGTCCTCATTGCCATTGTGGCAGCAGTCGTAGGCGGAGTAGTCGTTGTGGTGGCGTTAGTCTACTATCTAAGAAAGAGACGGTAGACGTAGTTCAATCTACCCAATTGGTCCTGAGCTTCTCTGCTCAGGACTAGCTCTTTTTTTTGCATAAGGCATATGGCGAAGTGTTAAATTCACAAAGAAACCTGTAGTAAGTTAGTCGGACTCGCGAGTTAAGCGAGGGATATAGACTGTTCCTCTTGGAGGAGGAAAGATGCAGAAGAAATCATTCATTCTTGTTATACTAGCTGTGCTTTTGTGCCAACCAATTGTAGCGGGAATCAACGTGCCTTCTACAACGGCGCCGGTTCAAACGCCTAGATCAGTTGCTCAAGGATTCAGAGTAAACCCTTCAGCGCTTATTGACCATGTTCCAATCTTAATCAATGGGACAGGCGACTTCGTTGCCCAAGGATGGCCAGGAGCTGGCACGCAGGCCAGTCCCTATCGAATTAGCTCTTTGAACATCACCAGAGATGTCGGGCTGAGATGTATTGACATCATGAACACCCAAGCATACTTCAAGATTGAGGACTGCTTCGTCAAACAGGGCTCTCAATTCGAAGCAATCAGGTTCACGAATACATCACACGGAGCTATTGACTATTCTACCATCTATGGGCAGGATGTTACGCCCGAGACAGGGGCGGCCATAAACCTCAACGACGCCAATAACACTATGATGGACCATATCGAGTCATACGGACGTGGGGCGCTGGGCATTCAAGCCAGCAATTCATACCACCTCACATTTAGTGGAAGTGTTTTCGACAGTGCAGACTACCGAGCCCTCTTGGTGCAATACTCAGACTATCTCACGGTGCTTGGCTGTGAGTTCTATAACTACAATCCCAGCTGGTATTGTACCTATGTCTATCAGGTGAACCATACATCAGTCTCGAATTCAAGGTTCTACGCAGACGGAACCGTGGCAGGAATCGCAATGCAAATTTCATACTACTCCTCAATCAGTGACAGTTACATTTCTGCTCCCGGTGCTAGCGATGGCCTGTATCTCATTACCTGCCCTGGCATCGTTCTTTCGAACATAACAGCAGAATCGGCAGCCTTTGGCATTTTCATTTCGAATAGCCCAGGTCTCTCACTGACAGACGCGCATGTTTCAGGAAGCTCCAATTACGGAATAGAGATGCAGAACTCCCCGAATTCAACGTTGGCTGACTCTGACATCTATGACTCCGGGACATATGGATTATATCTTCTTGGTTGCCAAAATACTTCAATCAATACCGTGTCGGTGGACACCGCTAATGAGGGAATCCTCTGTGAAGGGAGCGACTTCTTGGTCTTTGAGAATATAGAAATCCGGAACATAGACGTTGCCTTCGAAGCTACTCAGTGCGACAATGGTTCCATCACAGATTCCATGATCCAGCAAGCTACATCAGATGGAATCTACATTGAAATAGGTTACAATTGGACGATAACCAACAATCTCGTTGAATATACAGATGGATACGCAGTCGCCGTCTATACTGGTGACAATCCAGTCATTACTGGTAACACCATCAATGTATGCGAGGATGGTATCTATCTTGACACGGCAGCCGATGCGGTGGTCACTAGCAATCAAGTCAGTAAGTCCACCAGTACGTCGATTGGTGCAAGTAGTTGTGACCGGGCTATAATCAGTGACAATACAGTCGTGAAAGGATACGACGGGATCCACTGCGATTCGTCAGAGAACCTTACGATTACTGGAAACACCTTGGGTCTCGATGGTTGGGATGGTATTAGCTTTTATGCCTGTGACAATGCAGTTGTCGAAGGAAATACAATAGGCAATTCACCGTACCGTGGAATCTCTGTCTCTGTCAGCCAAGGGATGCAGTTCCTTGATAATACCATGACAGATTGTGGATTCTTCTTCGCTCCGACCTCCGGAGGATATCCTCCTGGATCTATACTGCCCTATCAGTATTTCAACTATACATTCTCAGGAAACACAATCAACGGTAAGGACCTGTACTATGCTCGGGACCTTGAGCATTTAGTCCTCGACGCAGACAACTACGCTCAGTTCATCCTCTTGAATGTGTCAGATGTTGTTATTCAAGATGGCACATTTGGTCACGTAACACTACCAATCGAGGTATTGCGTTCCGATAATGTTGTTGTTGACGGAATTACAGCTCAGGGTAATATAGCAGGACTCTACTTTGCAGCCTGTGATAATGTTACTATAGATAACTCGTTAATCTCGGGAGCCGCGGGCTATGGTGGAATCTATGCAAACTACCTGGACAACATAACACTCTCTGGGTCAACCCTGACCAGATGCGATGGCTTCAGTGTGTATAACTCACAAGTCGTGGATGTCACATCTACTGGTTTCTCTTACTCTTCTCAGGGCGTATTCGGATACAACAGCGATAACATCACTGTGGAGGGTTCTTCCTTTGAACATCTTCAGTATGAGGCCGTCGACCTGCAATCTGGGGGCCAATACTCGACAATCAAAAGTAACTTCATGTGGAATGTGACCTATGGAGTCGCCATTGAAGGCTCAGATTCGGTAGTAAGCAACAATGTAATCTACCATGCATCGGTTGATGGGATAGCCCTTTGGAGTAGTTCGAACAACGACAATGTCACTGAGAACTACATCGAGAGCTGCAATGTGGGCATCTACGTGAGCATTAGCGACAATCACCGAATCCTGAACAATACTATCCTCTATTGCAGTACATATGCTATTGATGTTGCATATTCGACAGGAGACAGCATCTACTACAACGTGTTTGCGCTGAGTGGTACTGCAAATGCAAGAGACCGTCCTAATACGGGACCTAATACATACCAAAAGAGCTGGGATGATGGCGTTAGCACTGGAAACTCCTGGGACGACTATAATCCACCAGGAGTCTACAATATCGGAGGTGGTGCCAACTCAGTGGATAACTACCCGATGACGTATCTTCCAGACAGGCCTATAGTGGACCATCCCCTCGACCTATACTATGCGGAGGGATCTACGGGGAATACGCTTGTTTGGCATCCATACGACAACGAACTTAGGAACTGGATTCTATACATTGATGGCAACAACTGGGCCACCGGCGCATGGAACCTCGTCGATATTACTGTGAATGTTGATGGGCTCTCCTACGGAATGCATCAGGCCAAGATGGTCATCTACGATGTTGACCAGAACAATGTGACTGATACTCTAACAATCCACGTCTATGATGGAACTCCGCCAGTGATTAGCAATGTAGCTAATACGGTGGCCTTCGTTGATGGCACGGGACAGGTTCTCACCTGGAAAGTATCTGACCTTCACCCCGGTGACTATGTTGTCTATATGGATGACGATATCTGGACCTCCGGGGCATGGACAGCTGGGACACTTGATGTGTCCATTGATGGCCTATCAGAGGGAGAGCACAGTCTGCTTACCGTAATAAGCGATCTTGACGGAAACACGGCTTCTGACTCAGTCCTCATCAAGGTAGTCAAAGATGCTACTGCACCAACAATAGATAGCCCATCGGACCTGACATACACATTTGGAGAGACCGGCAACTCAATTGTCTGGACTGCTACAGATGAGTACCCGTCTTCGTTTTCAGTGACACTTAACGGGTCTGTATACGCTGAGGGCTCATGGGGTGGATCCAGGGTAGTAGTCAATGTTGACGGCCTTAGTGTGGGACCGCATGTGTTCTCAATCACTGTGAAAGATGGGAGTGGCAATACCGCAACGGATTCGGTGACTGTCACGGTGCTGGCCACGACAGGAGCAGTTACGCCTCCTCCGCCGCTTGACATGGGGCTAGTGTTGCTTGTTGTTGGTTTGGCAGCTGCTGCAGTAGTCGTGGTGGTTGTCTTCATTCTCCTTCGAAGAAGAGGCACGATTTAGGCACAGGTAAGGAATGCGGTGCAGAAATTACTCTGGACCGCAGCCCTATCTCTTTTTTGACTCAGCCCATCTACCGAAGGGTTAAATCTGATTATTTGTGTATGATGAGCAGTAGTAGTCCGGATCGTATTCATTCAGACAGAAATATACCGAGATATCATATGAGTTAGAGAATCGCGGTCCGAACCAGGAGAGGAGAACTTGAACAAAAAGACGCTCATGATTATTCTTCTTGTAGTCCTGTTAGGTCAGCCGCTAATAGCTGGAACCAGATTCGCAGCATCTGCGGTCGGCACTGACAGTCATGCCATTATTGCCCAGGATACAGGATATCGTCCGACCACTCTCGCGCCACACGTCCCCATAGAAATCAACGGGATAGCCGATTTCATCTCTCAGGGGTGGCCAGGCGCGGGAACACCGGGTAATCCATATGTCATCGCAGGTCTGAACATCACAGAAGGCTCAGGCATGTATCTTATACATATCGAGAATGTCCACGCATCTTTCGTAATACGAGACTGCCTGCTTTCACAAGGAGCGACTACTTTAGCCGTCTATATAGCGAATACGACATCAGCCAAGATAGAATATACCACTATCGACTCAGCCATGGGTGGTGCATATTGCTATAATTCAAACAATACACTTTTCGACCACAATGATATATCTTCAGGGGCCCTTAGCTATGACTATGCAGTAAGGCTAAGCTTGTCATCTGACTGTACGTTCAACGGGAATGCTTTTAGATCAGACTACCGTGGTGTCTATACTTACTATTCACCTAACCTAGCATTCACCAACAACCTGTTTGATGGGAGCGATAGCTATTATAGCTATGATCTCGAATATAGCAATCACACTACAATAACTGGCGACACGATAAAGACAGGGTATTCTTGCTACTTATTGAATAGCTACTTCGTTACTATAACAAACATGCACAACACTGGCAGAGGTGGAATAATGTCGTCCAATGGCGGGCACCTCGATATCAATAGTTGCACACTTGATAGCAACAGAGGTCCGAGCATCTCAATCTCAAACACACCCAATCTAGACATCTCAAACAACTACATTGCGGCACCGGGTAGCTATGGCGTTTCCATCTCATCCTCAGAGAATCTCACTTTCACCGGCAATACTGTGGAGAACATAAATGACTATGGTGTCCGCATCACAACTAGTAACAATGTCATCTTTTCGGGGAGCTCCATCCATGATACGGGTAGCTATGGATTCCAGGCGCAGACATCCAATTTCATCACCTTCGATCAGAATTCAGTAACGAATGCACAGGGTATTGGGATTGACATCAACAGCTGTACCAATGGGACTCTAACGAACTCTGTTGTCAAGAACACGCAAAGCGATGCAATTCAGTTGTCGAGTGCTCCAAATTGGACTATCACTGATAATGCAATCACACAAGCTAATGGTTGGGGAATTAACCATAGTACTGGTGATTCTGTAGTTATAGCAGGAAACACTATTGACCACGCACTAGAAGGAATATCTGTCGCCTCTGCCGAGAATGCCAGTATTTCCGACAACCAAATTATGGATAGTACTTCGACGGCGATGGGTGTCCAATCATCATTGCGCGCTGAGATCTCGGGAAACACAATTGATGGGGGCCAAGTGGGCATGTATTTTGACACCTGTAATAATGTGACAATAGAGGGAAATACTATAGCCAACGTTCTAGGTCAGGCGCTCTATTTGAATGGCCTAGATTATGCCCACGTTGAATCGAATACGATAACTGGTAACCCAATATATGGGATTTACTCAGGCAGTACCAGTACTAACGAGTTCATTGACAACACCCTTGTGGGATGTGGCTTCTTCTTTGATTCTTCTGTGCTTGCTCAGCTCTATCATGTCATTGATGGCAACACTGTTAATGGGCTCCCAGTATATTATGAGCCAGATGTATCAGGGGTGAATATTCAGGCAAGCAATTACGGTCAAATCCTCTTGGTCAACAACTCGCGGATGGATGTTCATGATGGCAATTTTGGCCCGGCATCGGTTCCAGTAGAAGCAGCCTACACCTCCAATTCGGAGTTTTGGAATCTGGACACCAGCAACAGTTACTATGGCATGGCACTTGTCTATGCTGAGAACATGACTATTCATGATATAACATACCATGGCACGGGCATTTCAGGCGGGATAATTGGTGCGTTTGTCACCAATGTGAGCATTCTAGATTCAGAGTTCACGCGTTGTGGCGTTCAGATGAATAGCGCAATAACTGGCATCTATACTGACATGGTGAATATCAGCGGGAACACGTTCGACAACAACGGGTGGTGCATCACCCTCGTATATGGGACAAATATCTTCATCTCAAACAACGAGATCCTGAATACCGGCGATAATGCAATCTACGTTGAAAACACAGCCTCAGAATACATACGTGTCTTGAGCAATGAGATCCTGAATGCAACCTACGGAATCTACTCCAATAATGCCGATAACTGGACCATTATGGATAACCTAATCATGTATTGTAGTGGTGCAGGCGTTTACTTCTCTGGCACAGGGGCGGACTACGGAAACATCACTCTGAATACAATTGAGAATAACTATGATGGAATCTATGTGCTGGACGGAGACTATGAAACAATCACTAATAACAGCATCAGATGGAATGAGAACTACGGTGTCTATATCTCTGGCTCGTCTGGTACTAATGTCTACTATAACATCATTGCTTTGAATCGTGGTGGCAACGGTTATGATAGCAGGTCCGGCAACTACTGGGATGACGGCGCAGTCCTTGGCAACTGGTGGGACGACTACACGCCCCCAGGTGCATATGCTGTAGACGGCAACACACAGGACCGCTATCCAATGCAGTACGCGTCTACAACCCCAATCATCAGTCAGCCTGAGGACATCTACTATCCTGAGGGATCACACGGGAACGAGATCACTTGGTATGCATTTGGCAGCTCGTTGAGAGACTGGCAAGTCAAGATTGACGGATCGGTGTGGGACGGAGACGCCTGGAACTATGCCGACATTGTGATCAATATCGACGGCCTTGCCTATGGCACACACACAGTAGTCATCACATTGTGGGATGTTGACCAGAACTCTGTCCAGGATACAGTGATTGTGCATGTCTTTGATGGCACTTCGCCGACAATCAGTCACACATCCAATACTAATGCATTCGTGACCGGTAGCGGACAGACCCTTAGCTGGAAAGTGTCCGACCTCCATCCGGCCACATACACCGCCTATCTTGATGGCGATGTGTGGACATCTGGTTCATGGACAAGCGGTACACTGGAAATCAACATAGATGGGATGACAGCAGGAGAGCACACCCTGGTCATGTACATCTATGATATCGATGGAAATCGGGCGTCTGATTCAGTAACCATTACTGTTATCAACGACCAAGTGAGTCCAACGGTTAGCAGCCCTGAAGACTTCAGCTATTACGCTGGAACCACTGGCAATGTTATAGTATGGAATGCCAGCGACCAGTATCCATCCCACTATGAGGTTACCTACAACGGGACAACATATGCCAAAGGCGCTTGGGCTGGCGGCCGGGTCATCGTTAATGTCGATGGATTTGCTCCAGGAAATCACACCTTCCAGATAACCGTGTACGATGGTGCTGGTAACTCAGCTCAAGACTCTGTAACTGTGACTGTTCTCTCAGCCACTACTCAGTCACCGCCACCCGCTCCGCTTGATATCGGGACGATTCTCCTCATAGTAGGAGTAGCTGGTGTTATCGTCGTTGCAGTTGTAGTTGTGTACTTCGTGAAGAAGAGAAGATAAGCCTCGAGAACAATACAGGGACAGTCCGTCAAGTCGGACTGGACCCTCTCTCTTTTTCTTTTATCTCAGCATGAAACTCTAGAGGTTGCTGCATAGCGAATTGATCAAAAAGCTAGGTCATTACATTCCTAGGTTGCTCAGACACTAAGTAGTCACATAGATGGGAAACATTACAGTCCAAGACGATGAGTGCAGAGTTAGTATTCCCTGAGATGTAGATAATGAAAAAGAAAGAGAGAGAATGAGTGCTAGACCAGCACTCACTCACATTCAACTAGATTTTGCCTTGTCTCTTGAGCACAAAGACGACAACAACAACAACGACTGCTACAACTGCAACGCCGCCAATCACTAGTGCGGGGTCGACACCAGCAGGCGCTGGTCCCGGAACGGCACCATAGTGATAGTAGTTCGGCAAGGGCATGAACTGCAGAGTGTTGGTCTTCAGAGGCTGAATACCGATATTCAGATAGCCTTCTCCAGCAAGCTGACGGCTGACACTGAAGACAAGCAATATGTCGTTGCTAATGCTGCCAAACTGGAATGACGCTTCACTGGCCATTGACCCGGTCATTGTGTGCTGGAGATTACTATAAGTGAGATACGTTGGACAGCCCATGATATCCTGATAGGCATATACATACATTGAGCTGACATCATCAGCATATGTGGAGATGTTTAGCCACCTTCCCACCGGAACCGTGATTCTTAGAGCATAGAACTCGCTCGAATCGCCAAGCTCGCTAAGGGTGAAGTTGTGCCAGACAAGACCGCTGCCGACAGTCGCTGATTCGTCGGCTGTCAGCACTTTGCTCCCGACGTCTTCGAAAGTCACCTTGAAGTTAGCAGTGTACGTATGGTATTCATTCCCGCCTCCGCCGCCAGTGTTGTTGAGGACCTGATATGGCGCTACAACTATTATGGCGTTGCCGTCACAGTACATGTCATAGGCGGTGGAAAAGCCAGAAACAATGCTCGTCTTGTTATTGCCGAACGCTGCCCAACTTGTTCCAGTCTGCCGGTTTCCCAGGGTAGCCGAAGCTTGACGCACAATTCCCCCATACATATTGAGGAAGTCAATGTCGGAGGATACGGTGACGTTATCATGTGTTGTCAGCGTTACATTCGTCCTGTAGAACATCAAGTCCTGAACAGGAACGCGAATGCCCACGAGGCTACCGGAGTCCACAGCAACATTTCCTGCACCATCAACAATCGGGCCCATGTTGAACTCATAGAGCCCACTCGAACCGTAGCTGTTTGTGGTAGCCGTGACAATGTACCTTCCAGCAGGTACGTACATGGTTGGAGCTGATGCAAAAGAACTCCCCTCAGGGATTGTGAGCGACTCATACAAACCAGAAGCGCCGATGGTCCAGAAGGTCCAGTAGAAGCCTTCGCCTGACTCGGTGCTATTAACACGAAGCACTGCATCCTGACCAAGGTCGAGCTTGTACGCCTGGGTCTTGTAGTCAGACTGCCAATTCTGGATAAAGAAGGGCTGGTTTACTAGAAGACTCTCAAGGTTGGCAGCCTGGTTGAAGATCATGTAATCGACGTTGTCCATTCCCTGAACAGTAATGTAGTATGTTTCGTTGTCAAACGATGTGTAGTAGAGTACGTCACTTGGTTGGCCTGAGTCATAAGACCACAAATAGTCAGTGCTACTCCCATCGACAAACCTGTTGCTTGTTATTGTGACACGAGTGTCATATGTAGAAAGTGATTCATAGACGTTGCTCAGTGCATAACTTAGGCAGCCGTACTCTGACGAGTTCGTGCTCACCTTGTAAGTGAAGACGTTTGGACGCTTCTGCTGATAGATGAATGAATTGCCCTGATCCGCATCTACGACCACCTCAGAACCCGGGAGATTTCCCTGAACACCTGCACCGAAGGCAATGGACTCGGGGACAACTGAGTCGATGAGAATATCGACGGGTACAGCAGCAGAGTCTCCGCTGTCAGCGGCAATAACGAGATAGTATGTACCATTTCCAACAGATGGGAATGGAGTCACCTCAATGTCGCTATCTTCAACGTACCCTTCTGCGAGGCCTCTTCCTTTGTAGTCATATACGTTCCAGTACACCTCGACATTGTCCTGATGACTGGTTGTTGTCATGTGGAAGAACTCTTGACTGGTGACATTGAATGTCCCAATGTAGATATAGCCCGGGTCTATCATGAGGGTGTTCGATTCTCCAAGAGCAAGCGGGAACACACGATACATTTGCTTTGAACCCAAACTTGCATTGGGATGAGCAGTTGTAAAGTCAAAGAAGTTTGGAAGCATCATTGAGTCAGAGAGCCATCCCCAGCTTGCGCTGCCTTCTGAATTGAAATCAAATGTCCGCTCAGCCGGACCGACACCGCTACTGGAGCTTTCATCCCATGTGTTCTGCCAGTATAGGTAATTCGTCCAAGCAGCATCTTCTTCCTGAGTTAGAAATTGATTTTCATACCAGTACTCAGCAGGGTTAGCTGCATAGACATAGGTATGATTGTTTACAGCCCTGTCGAAGCTCTGAGTCTGAGTG
>CAYPUO010000030.1:0-11805 GCA_964413775.1 uncultured archaeon | reverse complement strand
CAATCCTTGCAGATAGCATGGATTATGTCCTTGACTATAACTCTCAGGTTAGAGATGATTGGTATATGACTTTGTCAACATGCAAGATGTTGACTCAGGTTATGCTAGACTGGTAGAGGAGAATATGGATCCAGGTATCAGAGTAAACTATGCCATTGACAAGTCCTTTAAACGTGGCGACAACTTAGACGAAAAGAAAGAAGCAATTAGGACAATAGGCGATGTGCTGGAGTATCTGAAGAAACTATCCGCACCAGAATCGACCAAACAGAATGACTAAATAGTGTACAGTCAGTTGAGAGAACGGTCTGCGATGACGAAGCTCCGAATTACCGACACCACACTTCGAGATGCGCACCAGTCTTTGATTGCCACGCGTATGAAGACTGAAGACATGATTCCGATTCTTCAGAAGATTGACAAGGTCGGTTATCACTCCTTGGAGATGTGGGGTGGTGCTACCTTCGACTCAATGATGCGGTTCCTGGATGAGGACCCGTGGGAACGAGTGGAGATAATCAAGGAGGCTTGCCCAAAGACACCGCTGCAGATGTTGTTGCGGGGGAGTAATGTGGTCGCCTGAGCACTGAGTGGATGTTTTTACGAAACATTTGCCATTGCATTTAACACTGAGTCAGAATGTGCATGGATTCGCAATGTCGAAGCATGGTTTCTAGTACTTGTAGATGAATAGCGCCTCATGCACCTGCACTTCTTGGGGATTTGCATTTGTTTTGAAAAGGAATTTAAAATAATTGTGATTGCCAACTTTGGAGTGATGCTTCACTCTCCATGTTAATGAAAAAGATGCGAAATTTCGTCCGTCGCTGCACTTGACTAGGAAATAATGATCATCCATCTCGACGCTTTCCAAGCCAGAAGAGAATCCAGGCTCATATCTCTTCATCTCTACATCGCTAGGAGTCCAAACTCGCATTTCAAATGACTCAACTACAGGTTTGAATCTTACAAAAGCTCGTAGATAACCAGATCTTTTACAAATTGTCAAAGCATCGTGAAATATTACTGTGGCTCTCGATTTTTCAGATGTTCTTAATTTTGAAACAAGGATGGGTTTCCTATAGTCTGTAAGAAGATACAAAATGAGGCACAGGAAGTTGAGAGCAACGACTGCGGGAATAACAATGAGGCTTACCTTAATCTCACTATGTCCGAATAGGTCAAAGATGAACGTCAGTAAGGGGCCCCCGATTGAGAGTAATTTGTTGGTCATGCTTGATTGTATTGGCCACAAGAATGATTCTGTCTTGTAGAGAGTCCAGAATTTTCGGATGCTGTCTATACGGTCCACTAGAGTGAATCTCCTCTAAATGAGATGCGTTTCTACTAGTTCTATTGCACATTCCTTCTGGCTATTTGTCATCGTTCCAGAAGTGTGAATATAATCCAAGGTGATTTTTAGAATAATTGTTCCATCACAATCCATCTCGATCTCTGCGCTTGACATGCCATACCTCAAAATGGGGTCTCCCTGAGTTTCCTTAATCTCAGCGAGACTTCTCTCTCCCTGCCAAGTGTCTATCTTAACATCTAGGAATCTGACACTCGATAGGAACTCCCTTATCTTGTCTCTGGTGGGCTCAATCTGAGTAAGCCCGATTCCCATGTCTTCTGTAAGAATATCATAAACCGCATCTGCGACAAGTATTCCATTGTTGGTTTCAATGAAAACTATCTTTGATGTGTGTCTAAAATAGACCTGAACCGGTTCTTCTCTATTGGAGCTGACAACAACAGCAAAAACGTGGGTCATTTCCTGCTTGTCAAGGCGTGCTTTATCATATTTTCGTTCAATTTTGATATTCTCAACCCTTTTTATTTCGACGAGGAAGGAGTCCTTTTCGAATCTCAATCCTTCGTAGAGAGTGTTAATACTATTTGAAGAATCTTCATACTGCCAATATTCCAGCATCATTCATAGGTCCTCTCCATTCTTGCGTACATGCGCTGTCATCGTCTCCGTCGTCTTTGGGCCGCACGTCTTCTTCTCGGACCTTCATCAATTGCCTGTTTTAAGAGTTTCAATGCACGTTCTCCAATTTCCCGGTATTTCTCTTCACTCGGCTCTCTTTGGGCCCGTGGTAATCTGGACCAATTCTTGAATACTCTTAGAACGTTTCTTACCAACAACATCGATACTGCGAATTTCTCATAGAGTGGTGTCTTGCTTGACAGATAATCAGTGACATAGACCCAGATTCCTCCTCGACTATAAATCCTAGCTACCAACGACACGTCACCTATCAGAAATGTACATTTCAATTCTCTTAAACCCAGACCATCTAGAATGACCGAAGTTGCTGGAATTGAATTGAATATCTGATCCACATTTTCAATTGAAATCTCGCTTCCAGTCATAGATTGGATGCCAAATGCCTTCATTGATGTTATATCTTCCAGAGTGAATTCGTGGCCAAGGTCTTTTCGCCCTTCCAGAAATTCCAATAGCAGCCAAAGAAGGAAATATGGAGTGAAGTTGACACTATCAGGAGCTAATGGAAGCCCTATATTCTGTGCGATTTGCTCATATGCTTCCTCAATTAAATCATCGGGCCCTCTTAACATAATCAGATTCGGATGATACCATACCAAATCTGCAGCATCAAAATAAGCTGGTTTTCCCTCGGTTAGCTCTCCCATGAGGGGCCCGCTTATTGGGCGAACCCAACGCCTAACACTAGTCGGCTTTTCTCTTATGTACCTTACAGCCAGTAGATTTTCAAGCACCTCATCTACTCTTCTAATTTCAGAACCGGTTTGAATTGGAATTTCAGTGTATCCTTTCATTGATTTTCCACGCTCTAGCCTTTTATCCTTCAAAAGATTTGCTATTAGAGTTCTTGCTTCATCAAATGAAATTCTGCTTTCTGTGATTTCAATTATCCTTGGAAAGGTTAGATTCATCCTCGTGGGTCCGTATTCAGACATAACTAAATTCCCCCCGGTGATGCAGAGGTTGCTTGGCGTGGGTTCCCTCCCTACACCGATTCAATAGGAGCTGCAATCCCATTCAATTCGAGGTGACATTAAGGCAGCTAATTACTATTAAAGGTTGTTCGCCACATGTCGCCCATAGTGTTCTGCCTAAAACTGTGTTTTTCAAACGTCACATATTGGAAAAACGTATAAGTTTTGGCTCTTATTCTCTCCCAACCTGTCAGGAATGGGCTTTGGGGTAGATTCACATGGCAAGGGCAAGATTTCTTATTGAACGGTACTTCCCTTATCTGATTATACTGGTGGCTTTCCTGGTTCCTCTCGCCCTCATTCTTCTGTCCTACATCACGATAGATATCTATTACCAGAATTACATTCCCGAGCTCCTCGCAGGATTTCTTGGCATATTCCTTGGAATTTACTTGGAAGCGGAGATTCGATTAAAAAAGGACAGGCAGAGAGCATTGGAGCTTTCGGTAATTCTAAAAGACGAAGTTAATGAGATTGTAAAAAGGGCAAAAGCAGGAAACGGCAACTATCTTGAAACCCAAGCATGGCAGTCTATGGTTCATTCAGGAGATATTGCACTACTGGAAATAGAATTCCAGAAGGCTCTTTTTTATTTCTATGCCCGAGTCAATGCGCACAATATCGATATGGCTGCATATCGAAGTGCTTCTATTTCTGCAGCCTCACTATTAATCAACGAGAAGAGTGCCACAGCATCGCAGGTGCCAACCTCCACTAAGATTCACAAGAAAGAAAAAGAAATCATTGGGCTTGCCAAGGGTATCCTAAATCAACCTTATTGGGAAAAGAGCTAAGGTTCATTCTGGATGGGTGGATTTCTCATGTCATATATGCAAATCCGCTGCTTTGTTTTTTGAATCGGATTGTCATAGTCGCCACTGCTTGAAGACATGTCGAAGAGAGAATAGCAGGAGTCTCAAAGTGAACCTCAGCCAATAGATGCTAATAGCCGAGTCCTCGAAAAGCCGATTAATTGGGTTCGACGAAGATGCAAGATGTTAGGCCCTTGGGGGATGAGTGCGAGCTGCAATCTATTCTTTGAAAATCATATTCATGATTCCCCTAATGATGTCTTTCTGTATATCTAAGACCACCTAATCTCCGGTTTCTTGTGCAGTCTTGTCCATGGCATCTCCGAAGTCCATGTTCTCATCAATCACATAACCTGCAGTCCGTTTGAACCATCTACGCATGTATTCTATTGAATCCTTGATGTTTCTATAACTCATGATTCGAAACTCCTTCTACTATTTAGTTGGTCATCTAGATGTTACAAACGCCATTTGACTATTCGGTCAAAGAAAGCTAAAATCACTCCTGGATTCGTAGGAGGTTCTGAGAGTCATGCATTGAAGATACGATCTCACGCTGACGCCTTAAATCGAAATTACTTCGAACTGCATTGAGCAATTTAGGTTTCATGTAATACAGCAAATGAACCACTGACTAGGTGACGCATTTCAACTGACTGTGATATCTAGCGAGGACGACACCTCTGGAGCTTGAAAGGGACTCCTATGCACCTTTTGTTCCAGCAATCCAATCCAGAATACTCTTTACAAGCTCTATTGCACATGCCAGGCATATCATCTTTCTAGGATTAGGGATTCCCAATGATTCTAAATACGGCTCGAAAGGAAGTGGAAACAGCACTTCAAATTGCCTACCACATCTGATACAAGTTTCCATATCTATCACCTCAATGAAGTGATTAAGGTATGGAATTCTGCTTGTAAAAGGATTCCTCATATAAAGAAGTGGGTTTCTTGCGTATGAAATCAAATACTTTCTAGGAATGGTATGCAACTCTCGCCCATTAGATTCACAGATCAACAGCTGAAGCAATTTGGCATATAGACACTGTCAATATTGTTTCATCCTCTTCAGGAATTGTAGATGGAAATCCTTCCCTCGTCACATTTGGGAATCGAATGGATTTCTTTGAAACTGGCCTCTTTGAATATAGCGCACAAGAAATGTAAGAAATCTTTGATTGAAGAACTAGTACCTAGAAAGAAGATCACGCATAAATTCGGAATCAGCAGGTCAATCGGTGCAATATCAAGACACCTCAAGAAACTCTCAGAATCGTCCAAACAGAATGACTAAATAGTGTACAGTCGGTTGAGAGAATGGTCTGCGATGACGAAGCTCCATATTACTGATACCACCCTTCGGGATGCACATCAGTCCCTCATAGCCACAAGAATGAAGACTGAAGACATGATTCCGACTAAGTGGCACCATAAAAGATGCGATGTATCATAATCTTATGAGAGTTTTCCCAACACAACAGGCATCAGTGAATTCTTCTCAAGAATTGGATGAGAAGCGTTATATAATCTAACAATCCCAGATTTCGTACTCAGATGTTGGGTGGATGGGATGAAAGACATCAGTCTAAAGCAAAAACTGAGGGAATAGAATGAGTGAAGAGAAAATGTGTCCGATTCTTCTTGCTAGCTTTATGAGAGCTATGACTGAGGGGGAGATGACGGGGCATGAGTCAGCTTTGTGCAAGGGAGAGAACTGTGCTTTTTGGCATTCAGAGGGTCATTGTTGCTCAATGGCTTCGATTGCCAGATCGTTAGGCTATATGTCTAATACTGCCTCAGGATAGCCCTGCTGTCTGTATGCAGTATTTGGAAGTTAACGAAGAACATTACTTCGAGTCTTAAAAGGTGTGAGCGCAGTGTGATATGGGAAGTGAATTGTCATAGGTGTGAAAACGAGATTGAATTGAATTTTGCTAGATATGATTTGAGCCTCAAATCAAAACTCCCTCAGCTGACGGGATACAAAGGCTATAGGTGAAATCATCGGAATATCTACATGTTGTCGATGTTTATCAGGTTCTTTCCACAGCGAAACTTGAGGGAATCATGGAGAAAGTCGACGGCTCAGAGTTGATTATAGATGAACGGTTTCAACACCGCCTGCGGCCATCTGCAAAACTAACGGTATTCTTTGTCACTCACGAAAGCCCCTTTCAAAAGGACTATTCCAGGCATTGAAATCTCTTTCTGATGTGAATACATAGAATACTTCTGACTTCAAAGGTCAGACTTATCAAAAGTGAACCAGTTTGAAATTAATCTCGGCTCGCTCTAAGAGATTTCCGACCTCTTCCTTTTCCAGCAGGGCTCTCAAACAGATTCAATTAGTGATGAAGTTGAAATGGAATAACATCTGAGGGTAGAGATTCATCCGGCTCTCACATGATGGCTATAGAAATTAGAATGGCAAGATTCAGACTAGTCCATTTTCTGCCCTGCTTCTTTACACTCCTTAATGGCCTCTTCCACAAGTTCTGGCAAACCGTCAAACAAGTATGCAGTTTCTTTTACTCTCTTGAAAATATCGCACCCCTCTCTCTTCTTTCCCGTTTCGAATAGAAGCATTCCTAAACCATATAATGCAGGTGTGTATTCAGGGTTTATGCGTAGGGTTGTTTCGAAAGCCTCTCTGGACTCAATGAATCTATTCAAGTGAAAAAGGCACAATCCCGCGTTATACCAAGCTTCAATGAGGGTAGGGTCCGCCTCTTTGGCCTTGCTAAATGCTTGGAGAGCACTCTCGTACTTCTTTTGGTGCATCAGAATTGTGCCATGCATGAACCAAGGTGATGCATAACTGGGGTCCTCTCTCACTGATCGTGTGAAGGCATCGATGGCCTCATCAAATCTATCTAATTTGACAAGGACAATTCCAAGATTGTTCCAAGCAGGTGCGAAATCCGGATTCAATTCTGTCGCCTTTCTGAAAGCATCAAGTGCTTTTTCATTCTGTTCCAATTGTGTTAAGAGGACTCCCATGTTATACCAAGGCAGCGTATATTCAGATTCTGCTTCTATTGATTTTCTGTAGCACTGGACAGCTTCATCATACCTTTCCTGTTGTTTTAGGAGTATTCCTAGATTGCACATAGAAATACTCAGCGTTTTCATGATATTCAATTTCAAGGCTATCTCAGCAGTTTTCCTATGGCATTTCTCGGCAAGCATCTGGTCTGAGCTTTCGAAGAATAGACCAAGATTTCCCAGCAGAACATAATACTCTGAAATCTGTTGCACACACATGGCCTTTTGATTCTCATGATTGTCTTCCATAAATAGCTCCGCCAGTTCTCTAACATCATTATCAAAGTCATCGTATTCGACCACGTCATACGCTGAGTCAGGAGCCACTATCAAATCTTCTCTTGTCGAGAACCAAATTGAGTGCTCCAAGCTTGGTCTTACATCATTGAAATCATTTCTTCCAAGCAAACATTTGTAGAGTCTTGATACCACGTCCCTGAGTGTGTGTATTCTTATTTGTTTGAGCATGAATATGGATCTCACAAGGTCCTTCTGGGGTTCATTTAGCTTCTTCCAGCTTCTCTCACAGAGGTCCTCCATTCCCTTGGGAATCTTATCGATGTCTTCTAGTGATAGTTCACTATCATGGTGTTCTGGAAGCAGAAATACGAGGTACAACGGAGGATTGCACATTACTAGGATCTTCTGTGCCAGAGCAGTTGAAACATCGTTTGATAACGACACATGATTGAGCTTTGCCTCTTGAGTTATTAGGTTGATTACAAAGCGAAGATACTCCTTCGTTTCTTCCACACTGCAATCGATGTTTAATGGTTCCACAACCGGAATATCATGGCGTGGGTGTTCCCTTGATATACATACAAATGCACCCTCTCTGTCACCTCTCCCAAATTCCAGACTCAGATAACGCACTCTATCTTGGTCATCCTTCTTGAGGAACTGATAGTCGTCTACGATGACAACGATAGCTCCAGAGAACTTGGGAATATCTATCCCGCGATTCCCCACTATTGACTCATTGAGGAGGATGAGCTTCGGTCTACTCAGCAGGCTTTTCCTATATCGGGCCTTTATGATATTCATGACTTGTACAGCGGCTGTAGACTTTCCTGTTCCAGCACTTCCAGTGATGTAAACTGGCTTTCGCTTCAAGGATTCCAAAGGCATCCCTTTTAGTAGTTTCTCGGCCTCAACCATTGCTGGATGGGGTATATACTTGGTATCAGGATAATTGAGGACCTTAAGGCGGCTCCAGACAAACGGCTCATCCATCTCGTCCAGATTGTAGACTTCGATTCCCTCGGGATACTTATCAAAGAACTGCATCTTCAATGAGCGTTTGACCAATTCCTCAAGTATGACCAAATAGAGTGCAGACCCAGTAATAGCGGCAATCGCACTCTGTACGACACCTGATAGCAACAACGGATATAATATGGGAAGAATGAATACTGCTAAGAGTATGCATGTCGTATTCAAAAACAGAACCGCAAACATTCTAGACCAGAGCCATGTTCCTGCGAGTCTTTGTGCCGTTCCGTCCACGCTCCCCAAGGAATTTCAGATGGGCTTTCACATAGCTACTGAAAAACAATATGCTGATGAATACTCTAGCTGCTTGATTGCATCCCAAAGCGAAGTTCCCTCTGTGGTTGGACAACACGAGTGAATGAAATTAGAATTCCAAATACTCGGCAAAAGCGATAATGGCTCTTATAACTAGCAAATTTCATTTCATACTATGACAGACATCGATCCAGAAGAAGACCGACAAATGAAAAAAGCATTCGAGCTCGCTGCTTCTTTCTTCGAGAGTGCAATAGCCGCATCCGGAGGTACATTGGAACACATTCAATATGGAGATAAAGGACTAAGAATACTAGAGGCTATCCGTGATGAACTTCTGGAAATTCCAAAGGAGAAAAGGGCTCCAACTGATATGGAAAATGCAGCAAGGAAGTTCTTCGACCTTCTCTATGCTCCGCTCTTCGATATTGTAGGTAGAACAATTGCAGTCCCTGAAGAGTTGATTCATAATTTTGCGGAATTGCTAGGAACGGCCTTTCTCCCGAAGGAAACAGACACTCACTGATCATTCGTGATTCTCAATCAAAGTCTTGGTATTAAGTCGACTGCCTATGACACTAACTGTTAGGCTACACTCCAAAGAGTCAATTCAGAAGGCCGTGCATTTTCCGTTATTCAGGGGAGCGTCAGGATGACAAAAGAGTCAGTGCCTACTAGATACTACCAAATGCCCCCTCCACTCACTTGAAACGCCGGCATTGAACTGTTACTCTATCAGCTTAGGAACCCTGTAGCTCGATTGATGCTACTGCGGTCCATGCCAAAAGTGCATTATCAGGTCCAAACACAGGTCCATTCTAGAGGCTTCTTTCGAACCAAAGGTCTGTCCCATGTCTGATGTGTTCGGGTGAACCCGATTACGCAGGGAAATGAAGTCCGATACCAGTTTATCTTCAAATGAGTTGGTCTTGATGAAGCCTAGCAAGCGCAATGCTTTTGCCTGAATTCCAAGGTGCCATTTTGAGCTTGCTTCGGCTTGCGTTAAATCCGCATTCTCTGCTAGTACCTCTTCCCATTCCTCTCTTTTCAGGTTCTTTTCAAGTTCAATGATTCCACCCATATCTGCAGCCAACGCACTAGCCATGGCAACTGCTGCTTCTGACCATCTCCCGTGATTGAATGCCAACTTACCTCGGAGGATATGCTGCCAAACATTGTCTTGGATGTTTGACACAAAGAGACTCGGAGGCAGGTTAACTGCATCCAAGCCTCGGGGAGTCAGGTAAACACGAAAGTATGGAAAACCTGTAGGCTCATAGACCAATCCCAAGATGAGTAGTTTCGAAACCTCGGAGAGGTATTGATCCCTATCCTTTATCCTGACCTCAGCTTTCAAAACGTTGTAAGATGTCAGGAGGTCCCCACCCACTTGCCCAAAGACAACGAGCAGTTCTCGCCCTAGAGAATCAGCCAGCAGGTATGCGGGCTTTCTGGAGAGTTCAGATGTGTCTGGTGTTGGCATAGGACCAACTAGCTTTTGAATCTCCTTCTTCATTTCTAAACGCCGAGCCCAGATTAAAGAACCCAAGAACCCCGTTACAACAAGAGCCACTAATCCCAATAATATGAGTGCATCTGAGACTACTCGATTAAACCATATTTGGTAAGGGTCTTCAGTAGATGGAGGAAAAGCGTAGAAGACTACTCCAACAACCACGATTAGCGTTGTCCATTTTAGCCAAGATTCAGGAAATGCATCTGTTTTTCTCTCGGTCATACTAACCTCCTCCATTGAAATGCTGTGTTTCAAGGGCACTTATTTCTGTTTTTCGAAATGTCTGTCTACGTCAACAGACCTGTGGTTCCCGGATTCTACTTGTGTTCCTTCACGGACGTCAACCACACGTCAACGCTCACAACTGGGCAATGCCCGATACTAATAAGCTGATGTTACTGTGTGCTTGCGGGCACTCACATTCGTTCTTCTAATCATCTGGAGTCCATCCCTCTCGATGATACAGACGTTGAATCATACTACCGAGCGATAGATTGACCGAGTACATCTTTTGTGCCATTTGTTCTTCGTCAGGACTAACACCCAAAGAGTTGAAACAGAAGTGGGCTGTGTCTGACAGGAACCAACCGCCATTAAGGGGACTGCAGTATTCAAATACCTTTTCTGACAATGATGCCCAATCGTTGATGTCACCCGGTCCTTCCGCTAGTATTCTCAGGGCCGCAGCAGAACCCCGAGATGCATTGTCAATTTGCCTTTCTGCAAGCTCAGAAACGAGTTTCTTGGAAGGGTTCTCAAATTGCTGTTTGGCAAGGTTTGAAAGAATTGAATATGAGGCTTCTTTTTCATAGCTGGCAACTTTCACCCGAGCCTCCCCAATCTCCTCGCTTAGATATTTGCTGATTGAGCGCATTGACTTCAGTGGCAAGATCTCGTCAAGAGTGCATTCGTTGATCTCAGGAGCATCCAAGCATAAGTAGAGATTATCACTATGGCCGCCATAGTGATATGTCAGTACAAAGCGCTCAGCAGCATGATTGTCAAGCAGGTTTCTGATTGGTTCTCTCAAATCGCGATGCCATTTTTTCTGTTCTTCGCGGTCACCATTCAGGTGTGCTATGAAGTACATTTTCTGTCTCTCCGTAATCGCACTTATTGTGAGAGATAGTCATATCGTGAGAATGGCTATCTCAGTTTCCTATAGGTTACATAGAACGACTTGCCGCACGCACTACATGCAGCTTGCGAGTTTGGGGATGAAGCTCCCCAATAGGACTTTGATACACTTCTAACTTCGTAGCCTAGCGATATCGTAACAAGAGTTTCTCTGCCGCAATGAGGGCAGCTAACATTTGTGACTCCCAAATTCACCACCAACAGATATTCTAAGTGCACGAATATGAATTCTTCCATTGCTTCATGATTGTTGTTAATTTAGCGTGTGAGAAATGCCGCTTCTCATGAGGAGAAGGATCATGGCCACGCGCATGAAGACGTGGTTCCATTTCTTGTGAAGATTGGCGATGTCGGTTGTCACTCGCTTGAGCTGCGGGGTGGCGATATCTTCGGCTCAATGAGGCGGATCTTGGATGAGGCCCCGTGGGAACGCGTCGAGATAATCAAGGAAACCTGCCCAAAGACCCCGCTGCAGATGTTATTGCGGGCTTCCAACATTGTATAGGATGCTTGTTATCCGCTCATTAATTGTTTCTCTTTTCACCATATAGCTGCTTGAGATACCCGTAGATGGTATTAGAATTGCCTTCACAATCTCGATGGGGATAGATTTCGACACCCGATTTTCCTCCAAGCCATTCAACGACTAAGACCGGAACCTCTCTCCCGCACCATTCGGTAGCATTCTTTTTCGTTCCGAAGGTGTATGTGTATTCGCTTTCTCGTGGTTTTGCTCCTCTATCTGGCTTGAACTCGGCAACGGTATCCCGAAGCTTC
>CAYPUO010000029.1:0-11948 GCA_964413775.1 uncultured archaeon | reverse complement strand
ATATTAAAACGACCATCTCCTAGGTTTACGTAAGACCACCCATATGCCCACGTTGTACTCATGGATGCGCCGAATACATTCGTGTCATGATCAAGGTCGTGGAATGTTATGATGACACTTGTATTGTCACCAAGCGGTACAGTACCTGGGTTAGGAGCATCAGCCAATGTCTGAGTGAATATATCTCTGATGATTGCCCTGACGATTGTATTGTTAACACTTGGGTAGTGTGGAAGTCCTCCAGTCCAGACGACATCTATCTTGAAGAATAGAGGTCCAACAGTCCAGAATGGTGTGCTGTTGATTGTAAAGACAATCTTGCCGTCTTGGGGATTCGTGATAGTGCACTGGAAGGGTCCTGCAGGAGTGGAATTCATTGGGGTTATCGATGCGTGAACATAGGTGTTGTTCGCAATGCCGTTTCCTGTTGAACTGTCCTTATACCAAACAACAATTACAATATCGTCACCAATCGGTACTTGGTCAGGAGGATCGTAGGATAGTACAGAACCCGCCCCGGTGATTGATACGACGAAGTCCAGAGTCTGGTTCTTGTAGTATGGCTTCCCATTTATCCATGAGAATGAAACTCTAAAGGCGAAGTCGCCAGTGTCTCCCAAAGATGTGGCATTTATCAGTACTTGATAGACTCCTGGTGATGTCTGAGAGACCCACCAGTCCACACTCCTGTTGAGTTCTACGCTGACTCCGCCAAGGACTGTGTCATTATGGATTCCAGAACCAACATCGAGGTCGGTATATCTGAATACAACTGTCACATTGTCCGTATAGCTAGTCTGAGCGATAGGGTTGACAGTGAGCTGGGTATTCCTTGCTCTGACATCTGCATCAAGTGTGATTGATTGGTCTTGGTACTTGTATGCTGGATTACCTGCAACTGAAATCGTCAAGTTGTAGTGCCCATAGATTGCTAGCTTCGTTGTGTTGACGTAGAGATAGTAGGTTGCGCCAGAGATATACTGGACCCAGTAGTAGCTTGAGTCGACTGGTGAACCGTTGATATCGTCCAAGGAGAAGAAGCCCTGTGAATTGGCTATTGCTGCTAATCCCGCATCCACATCATAGTACTTCAGGACAACTGTCAAGTTATTCCCGAAGGGAGTTTCTTGAGGCGGAGTGTAAGTCAGACGAGTTGCTCTCTCTCTAACTTCTACTTGGAGGATCTGTGTTCTGTTCTGGAAGAATGGCTGGCCTAGATAGGTCATCTTCGCAGTGACTGCAAATGTAGTCACATCTCCAAGTGCGGCCGAGTCAATCAGAGCGGTGTACTGTCCATTCCCCTCATCGATTATCCAGTAGTTGCTGTCCAAAATGAGAGAATCATGAGCAGTTGAGCACTGGAGTTCAATGCTTCCCCCTGCAATTCCCGTTGAGGTGAGAGTGTCCTCGTACACGAATGACACGGTCACATTATCCAGATATGGTGCTGCACCTGCAATATCATAAGAGAGCTGCGATGGTCTTGCCTGGACCCTGCCGGTGACCGACTGGGGCCCTGCATCTGCCCAATAGTCTGGAGCATTGAACGAAACCGCTATGGTATAGCTGCTGAGTACGTTCAGAATACCCGTGTCAAAGCTCACATTGTACTGTCCGTTGCCAATATCTTGGACGTTCAGTGAGCTAGCGGAGATTCCTGTTGGTACTAAGAATGAGAAGACCAAGTTCGTAGTCATCGCTTGGAGTCCGGTCCCATCCGTGCCGTTATCAAGGTCAAGGAGTGTGATGATAAAGAAAGTGGTTTCCCCATAATATGTTGAATCAGGAGAAGACAGGCCAAGCTCAACATTCCTAAATGATACCTTAACGTTGATGTTTCGAGAACTCTCAGCAAGATACCAGATAGATGAGTTGGCGATGACATGAACCGAATATGTTGCTGGTGCGCCAAGCGCGGTAGTGTCGAGGGTTATCTGATATGTACCATTGCCTATGTATGAAATCCAGTAATTTGTGTTTTCAGCCAATGCATCGCCCGAGGTAGAGCATGAGAGGAAGATACTGCCTGAGGCTATTGGTGAAGGATACTGGCCTTCTGCGTCCATGTACGTGATGTTGAATATCGAGTAATTGCCATAGGGCGTCGCAGCCACTGCATCATAGTCTAGAGTTGTTACCCTCTGGCGGACTGAACCCGTCACATTTCTAGAAAGGTAGCTGAAATAAGGTGATAGTCCTGAATGGTCGAAAACTAAAGTCAAGGTGTAGCTACTCACTTGCCCTAGGATTGTTGTATTGAATGAGATTTCATAACGTCCATTACTGGCAGCGATGTAGGAAATTGCTGGCGTACCGCCAATGCTAGGCGAAACAAAGGTCGCTGATATGAATGATGCGTTATTATTGATGTATTCTCCAGTTCCACTGTCCTGCAACGTGATATAGAACACTACATCATCCAAATAGGGAGTCACATCTGGGTAGGTGATCTCCATTGTAGCAATCTTCATGTTTATCGTGAGCAGCGCCGTTACGCTCGTCTGGTTCTTATAGAATGGCGCACCGAACCATTGGATTGACATGTTTATCTTGACAGTGCCGAGTAGTCCAGAACCATCGGTTACGATATGAACCTCGTAGAATCCGCCCACTGGGACTGGGTCCACCTCATATGTCAGGCCGTCCAGCACAGTGATTGACAGATTGCTGCCTGTGATAAGTGCACTAGCATTATCCAGATCAACATACTCAAGTCGTATGGTTGCATTCTCTCCATAAGAAACTGGATCTGCGAGAATCTGAGGCACCGCAGTGTTCCTCATCCTCACTGTCACCGTTATGAGCTTGTTAGTCTGGTCCTGATAGTACGGTGCCTGACTCGGATTAATCCAGTTAATGGTAACCCTGAATTCATAGGTTGCGCACGTATCAAGATAGCTTGTGTTCAGTAAGAGGAAGAAGGTGGCATATCCACTGACGTTCTGCCCTTGCACAATATTCAGGATAGTGATATTGCTAGTGTCTAGACCCGGCTGAGTCACAGACACTACTGTGATTTCTGTGTCGACACCCAGCGTGCACGCAACAGGGTTTCCTGAATCAATGTCGCCCCAGTAGAATGTCACATTGGCGAGGTCTCCGTATGGTACGGGGTCGCTTGGCTCCCAAGCAAACTCTGTTGATGTCCCCGTTATCTGGAAGTTCACCGTGAGTGACTGATTCTGATAGTACGGTGCTCCTGTATAATTCAGCTCAATTAGAGCCGCCGTCGAGGCAAAGGCAACGAATTGGTTTGCAGGCATCGTGATCACATACGAGCCCGGTGCAGCTCCTTCTGCGACTGAGTAGATTGACTGGTTGATGGAGAGAAACAGTGTCCCTGTGGAGTTCGTTATGGGCGCGTTTGCGAGGTCGGAGTCTGTGTAGTAGACTGTAATCACAACATTGTCGGTATACCCAACGGACCCAATTGAGTCATAGGTCAGAGATGTGTATCGTTCGCGAACATAGACCCGGACATATATTGAAGCATTTTGGTAATTGGGATATGTCCCTGCATTCTGCGTCTTCAAGTATATGAGATAGGTGCCAGGCTGTGCAAAGGCTGATGTATTGATTTCAACCTGATAGAGGTTTCCCCCTATCTGAACGATAGACCAGTATCCGGAAAGGGATGCATTCATAATTCGGATTACTGCACCTGGAATATCCAGCGATGTGTCTAGATCCACGTATGATAGGATGAATGTTGCATTCAGGCCGAATCCAGTTCTCGAAGATGGCTCAACGAGCTGGAGTTCTGTTGAATGCGTTCGGATAGATAATGTGACCTTTACAACCTTGTAGCCATAGTATGGTGAAGTATTGTCGTAGCTCACATTAAGATACAAAGCATATGTTCCAACAGCGAGGGTATTAGTTAATGCAACGACATATGTATCCGAGCCCGGAGTCCAAGACGTCTGTAGACTCTGAAGTGCAGGAGAGCTGGCATTCTGGTCTGCAAGTGATATTCTGACAGCTCCTGTGATGTTGCTGACATAACTGGCTGTTTCGCCATCCGTGATATGTAGCACTACGTCAATTGTCTGATTGTATGCTGTGTTTCCAGGGGGATCTGCTATTGCTACGATAGCTCTATAGAGAATCCTCAGATAGAACTGAACTTGAGCATTGCTTTCAAAGCGGGTCCCTGAGTATACGATGCTTGCAGTAATAGTGTAGGTGCCTGGTTCGAGGAAGGCTGTAGTATTTAGAACCAGATTATAGATTCCATCGCCATAGTCGATGACTGAGTAGTTGCCAGCGAGAGTTAGCCCTGGGCTTGAAAGAGATAAAGTACTGCCTGCCATAGAAGAACTGCTGTCATCTATAATGTCGAGGTAAGTGAAGTTCATAATGGCATTCGAACTGAAGTAAGTTGGCGATGGAGGCGTATATGAGAGCTGGGTTGGTCGAGCCGTAACTGTGAGAGTCACCTGCTTTGTCTGGTTCTGGTAGAATGGTGCGCCTACCCAAGTCACGTTGAGTGCCAAGTATACCGTGCCTGTAGATCCAGTTGATGACGTGTCCACTGTCACAGTCCAGGTACCTGAGGAATAGCTGAGCCAGTAGGTCAATCCTGGATTGTCTATGCTGACATAGAGCTGCGATGAGTTCAGGATTGGTGTGTTGGTTGGCGAGTCATAATACGTGAAATTGAATGTGGCATTCTCATCGAATGCTGTATTCTGAGGCGGCACCAGATCAATGAGAGTACTTCTGTATAGGATTGTTACACTCAATGAGAGAGTCTGGTTCGCATAGTAAGGTGAAACGGTTGGAGTGCAGTTGAGATATGTTCTGATGATATATGTTCCATCTGCTCCAAACAGTGACGAGTCAAGCAGAAATCGGTACAACCCTCCTCCCAGCGTAGTTATCGTGAAATCTGATGTTGAGATAGGTAGCCCAATCACTTCTGCATAGCCAAATACGTCCGTGTTGTTCTCCACACCTAATGAGGACTGAGCTTCCTTGAAGAGGAGGGTGAAATTGATCAAGTCACCATAATATACTGCTTGAGGTGCAATCGAAACGCTGAGGTCCGTATCTGTTCCTTGGAGCTCAACAGAGAAGGATCTGTTCAGGCTCTCATATTTGGCCACCCCTGTCCATGTGAAATATGCAGTGAACTGCATGACAAACCTTCCACCAAATTGGGAGGCGTTGATAAGAATTGTATAGTGGCCTTTTCCCAATCCTGTATTGTCTTCAACCCACTTCTCAGCCCATCCTGATGTGCCATTCTCATATTTGTAGAAAACGGAAACAGCTATTTCTCCAGTATCATTTGATATGCCTGTTCCCAAGCTGATATCCTCATAGAACAGGTTCACAGTTATGTTGGAAGCAATGGCCGTTGGAACAACAGCATCGTCAAATGAAAGGTATGTGTTGTGCGTTTGAACTGTGATGACGATAATCGCGTAGGCATCTTCGTAGCCAATCTTTGTGAAGTTGAACATGATGGGATATGAACCAAGGGCAGTGGCATCTGTTGTCTGAACTGTGATTTGATAGAGGCCACCAGTCATGTCCACCCATGACCAACCAAGGGTTGTATTTGAGACCAGTGTGTTCGCAGTGATACCTATGTTGTGGTCTACATCCGTGAACTGGATTGTAAACGTCGCGTTCGTCGCAAGCGGTACATTGAATCGGTACCCGGATGCAATAGCAGCAGTGTCTGTAACGCGGATGCGGTACCGAACAGTGGTTGACGCATCCTCGTAGTTCGTCCTCTGCATTGTGAGGAGGACTGTATGCTGACCCAATGGTAGACCTGCCGTGACCATTGTAATTTGGTAGTATCCTGTTCCTATCCATGTGACCCAGAAGTCTGTTCCCTCGACAAGGTCTGTCCCGTTTAGTAGAATCGTATCCGCATCTACAAGAGCTCCACCCAGATCCCTGTCTCCAAATTCTGCGTAAAACGTGAGGTTGTCACCTGAGGGTACAGGATCAGGTGTTGGCGCATAAGCCTCAGTATAGCGCTCTCGGATGTCTATGGTGACACTTCCTGCTCCATTCGTATAGTACTTCGTTGCGCCTGTTCCTGTGGTTAGAGCGCTAACGGAGCAAGAATAGGTCCCGAGAGTCCAGCTGTCTGTTGACACGTTGACGGTAAAGATACCAGCCGCATATATCCAGTCTGCAGATGTGAATACCTGTCCATTGATCACGATTTGTGTGATATTGGATTCCGTGACAACCAGTGATTCATTGTTGACATCGAGGATCGAAACGGATACGGTTGTATTATCATAGCGTGGAGTGGCTGGGGGTCGAGCGATTTGGACTGAGAGCGTGTGTCCAACGACTTGAATCGGGACTGTTGTAGATGCATCGCTATAGAACTTGGACACTGCGGACGAGGTTGATATGACTATTGAGTAGAATGCAGAACCAATACCCCATGTCGATGTGTCTAACGTGCAGGTAAACTGTCCTGCGGAATATGTCCAATTCAGTGGCGTGAAGAGCTGTCCAGCAATGGAGACCTGAGTGAAATTGTCTTCGCTGATGGTCAGGCTCGTATTGTCTACATCAAGCACCGAAAACGACACATTGGTCATCCAGCTCCAAGCCGTCCCTGGTGGCGTGGTAACAGTGAGGGACAGAAGATGAGAACGAATCTGGATTTTCACGCTGGCTGCTCCATCAGCATATAGCTTAGGTCCTGCCGTGGTGACTGATACTGCGTACGTCCCTGTACCAATGGTCCATAGACTGGTGTCCACTACAACTGTAAAAGTGCCTGAATTGTAGGTCCAATCTGAAGACGTAAAGGAATGACCCGCAACTAGGATTTGCGTTATGTTGGCCTCAGATACCGTGAGCGACTCATTATCCAGATCGGATATTGAAATATCAACAGTGGTTTTCCAGCTCCATGGCGTCGCAGCTGGTTGAGTGACCGATATAGAAAGGTGATGTGAACGGATTTGAATTGTGACTGTGCTAATCCCATTCGAGTAGTACTTGGCTGGAGCAGATGCTGTTGCTACAGTAACCTGAAGCGAGCTTGTGCCTATACCCCATGTTGATGAATCTACAATCACATAGAATGAGCCGCTTGAGTAAACCCAGTTGAGGGATGTGTAGGTCTGTCCTCCAATGGTAATCTGCGTGATATTTGCGGCAGGAACCCCTAGTGTTGAGTTGTCCGCATCTATGAGGCTGATCGATACATTAGTCATCCAGCTCCAGGGAGTACTTGACGTCGTCGTTGCTGATACAACCAGTCCATGAGCCTTGATCGTGACGAGAATGCTTCCGCTCCTGTCACTGTAGTACCTGTTGGGCACATCTGAACAGGCCACTGTAACCACGTAGGAGCTAGTGGATATTGGCCATGCTGTCGAGTCTACGAAGAAGCTGAATGCACCGTTCGAGTAGGTCCAGTCTGAAGCGGTGAATACTTGTCCTGCGACATCAATCTGAGTTATGTTGTTTGGGCTAACAGACAGAGACGAATTGTCAAGGTCTGTGAGTGAAACCGTCACATTCGTCTTCCATCCCCACGGGGTCTGACCTGCAGGGTTTGCTGTGATTCCAATATCGTGTGGTCGGATTACAACCTGTGCGGCCGTATTCCCGTCGTCAAAGTATTTCGAAAGACCCGTACCAGCACTAGTTACAGTGACTGTCACAGAGTAAGTGCCAACGTCCCAGTTCGATGTATCAAGCCAGAATGTGAGTGATGCAGTGCCTGTGCTGCTATCATATGTCCAGTCTGGAGATGTTAGAACGACGGAACCATACGGGGAATCTACCTGAACCGCACTAATGTTCCCTTGGGAGATGATGACTGATGAATTGTCCGTGTCACTGAATGAGATGTTCATTAGTGTCTTCCATCCCCAGGGTGTTTCGCTCGGCGGAACGGTTGAGACTCTCGTATGATGCGCTCTTACAGTAATGCTCAACTCCAGATTCTTGTCTTCATGCCCTGTTGCGGAGGCTTGCACGAGAACCGTGTACTCTCCTGGAACAACATCTGTTGTACCAAGTGTGACTTGCCATACTTTGAGTAGTGAATTGTATGAGGGACCGTCTTGAGTTCCAAAAACAGTCTGTGCAGGCCAGTTTGATGTAACCGAAACACCTGGCGTACTGTCATTTATTGGTCTTCCAGCAATCAAGTCAAAGAGGTCGACTGAGTAGCTGAAGGCTGATGTATATGAGGCATCAATTCGGGCAGTGATGACTCCTGAGCCATCGATGAAATCACTTGGACGTGTTGTCTTCCAGCTCAACGTCGTATCCACGACTGGAGAGTATGAACTGATGATATCTACCCACGAGCCCGAAGTCACATTGTAGGCATAGACAGTGCCAGAGGTTACTGCCACACTGAACTTGGCTTCGATCTTGAAGGTGAGCGTGGTGAGGTCTCCGACTACAATGTTGTATGGATTGATGTTTGTTGTTACATTAAGCGAGATTTGGTTTCCTACGCTGGATACTGTGGTATAGACGTTGTTCGAGGTATAGGACTTGGTTTCGTCTGGAGTTGCCGGTGATCCTGGATTTGCTGACATTGCATTCGGATTCATGGCAATTGTATCCTCATATGCAATATAGATCGTCTTGGAATTGCCCCACGCTATCTCATAGTCTGTTGTTGGAGTCTTCAGATCTTTGGGCGAATAGAGAGTTGTTTTCTCCTGTATCTCAATTGTGATGCCTGATGTTTCCGCGAAATCATAGTACTGCTTCGAGGCATTGACATTAACTATATAGCCTCCGATAATAGCCAGCGATGTATCAACATATCCTGCATACCATCCATTACCAGCGTATCCCATTGCATCCGAACCATATGTCCAGTTGAAATACATCGTTCCTCCAGAAATACCCAGACCGGTTTCGGAATCAATGTACTTGACTCGGACGGAGACCGTATCTCCGCGAAATGCTTGGTACTCTGCGGATTCTAATTCAAGCTCAGTATGATGATATAAGTAGAAATTACTTCGAATCTCGCCGACTGCTGTGCCATTCGTCCAGACTCCAATTGCAGTAACCGGACCCGCCAGCCATTCTGGTTGAATGGTGATATTCCCATTTGTGGAGTTATCATAATATGCATCTCCGCTCACATCCAGAGCGCCGCCTGCCTCCGAGTAGATCAACTGCTGTTCAGTGTCATAGAAGTATAGCGAACCTGAACCGGGTGACTCTGGCGGATTCGAGGATCCATCCCTGAATGACACTCCAACCCGGAGGAATGAGCCTGGGTAGTAGTTTGATTGAGGTGACCACGACCCGAGATTGTATTCTTCAAATGTCATGGAGTCGCCATAATTGGGAGCAGTGGCTGAAATTGTCCATGTCCCATAGTGGGGCGTTCCAGTAACTCCTGTTCCATAGACATTGCAGAATAGTACTCCATCTGTGCTGTAGAATGTTGCATTATAATAGGTTGTTAGCTGGAGCTGTAGGTCATTGTATGCATCTCTTACCTCTGACATCGTCCAATCATGAGGTATTGAGATATTAAAGTAATAATATGTGAATGGATACGCCATTTCCCGAGCTGTGAATTCGGCATTCCATATTGCCTCAGTACCGTTTGCAACTGTATACGTGTTAGTATCAAGGTGGCTGTTTCTATGGAGGCTCATGAATAGCTCAAGGTTGAATTTTGTATCCACTTCATCGGATAGGAATTCGAGTGTGACACTATTGCTCCAGTTTCCATTTAATGTAGCATATCCCTTCCCGCCAGTGCCCGTGACAAATGTCGCCTGATTTGAAGTCTGAGATGCGTCACGCGCTCGAAGATTAACAACCTCGGCAAGCCTAGATGTTTCTAGCGTCAAACTGACGTTATCGCAGGTTAAAGTCCCTGTGGTCTGGAATTGGGTGTCCGCCCAGCCCTGAATCCCAAGGGCAATTACAAGGTTTCCAGGGAATGTGAAGTCGTTCAGAGGAAGCGGAACCGAATAGGTCTGCCAGTCTTGGTTGACTGAAAACCGCTGCCCTCCAGTGGGCAGTTCCCAGATCGTACCATTTACGTAGAGGTATGGCTGCGCGTTCTGACCGTTTGTTCCTGAGCTTGTGTCAATCTTATATGTCACATTGAGAGTTGCAGATGCAGCGCCTCCCTCGGTAACTTGCACTGTCTGATTCCAAGAGCCCCAGTAGTCATATTTCACCTTTCCACCGGATACGCGGGTAATGCTAATCCAATCATTGATAGTGTCATAGGCCTCTGACAAGACCCCTGGGATATCTCCGTTCTCATATGACCAATAGTTGATTGATGAGAAATCGCCTTCCTTTACCCAGTCTGTTGTATGATACATCTGCGAGCTAATTGCAGTCATTCCTGTGGTATACCATCCCTGCGGGATGTCGTATGTCTGAGGATAGAATGTAGAGGTATCATTTGCATATGCTGTCCTCCCCGGGAATGTACCGTTTGCATACTCGTTGACACCAAGGAGGTACCCTGTTCCAGATGTATATGACGGTAGGGTCGATAGCGTGGCCTGCTGTTGGAGCTCCATGCCCACATTTGGTTGCGCTCCTTGGTCTTCATGTGTAGACTTGACAGGGTTCGTTGCCCTTGTGTTTGTCATCTCAGGAGTGTACATCGCTGAAACTACAAATAGAATCATAAAACCAAAAATGAGGATGGTACTTTTCCTGGCTCGCATTTCGTGATACCTCTTATCTACACTATCAAAGAAAGGAATTCCACGTTGACATTATGTCACGTGGCACGGTCCCATTCCTGTCAGAACCCTATTACTCATAATATAAGATAATCTCGAATCAATAAGTTCGATTTTTCGAGTTTCAAACGAAAAAAAGAACCCATGTGGTTGGTATCCACACAGGTTTTGTTTATTTAGGAGGCAGTAAGGTATTCCTCAATTTCCCATTTGGATATTTTAGTACCATCCATGCCTTCTTCCGACATTTGGTACCTGTCACATTCGCTTCTCTTTAGTTCAAGAAACTCACGTATCGCAGTGCTTCCAAGCATTGATTGAATGATAGAGTCTTGCTCAAGTATGTCCAACGCGGCGCTCAAGGAGCCCGGCAATGACTCAACTGATGTTGATTCGTGGAATAGGTCCATACTTGTGGGCTCAGGAGGAACGAGCCTGCTCCGTACACCATGAATCCCTAGTGCCAAGATAGCTGCAAGCGCTAAGTGTGGGCTGCACGAAGGATCGGGACATCTAAATTCAATCCGTGCTGATGAGCTAGACCCGTTGAAATGCGGGACCCTTATCATTGTGGTTCTGTTTTTTGGGCCCCAAGCTATCCGCGTGGGCGCTTCGAAGCCGGGTACCAGCCTCTTGAAGGAGTTGACAGTCGGAGCAACAATGGCTGAGAGTGCAGATGCGTGTGACAATATACCTGCAATGTAGCTCTCGGCTACCGGTGATACTCCCGAAGGTAGCCCCGAACTGAAGGTATTCACCTTCATATCATCTGTCCACAGGCTCTGGTGAATGTGCATACCACTCCCATTCATGCCGAAAAATGGCTTGGGCATGAACGTTGCAGTCAACCCCTCGTTGAATGCTATTTCTGAGATTGCATGCTTCGCTAGCATGAGCGACAATGCCACCTTCTCTGCGCTATCATGCCTCACTCCAATCTCATGTTGTCCCTTTGCAACTTCATGATGATGTGCCGTGGTCTGTATTCCCATGTGCGTCAGAGATCTCAATGCCTCCCTTCTGATTCTATTTCCCTTATCATTGGGTGCGCTGGAGAAATAGCCTCCCGCATCAGTTGGCACAATGTGACCATCATCATCGCTCACTAAGAAGAATTCCAGTTCGAATCCTGCCATCAGCTCATATCCCATCTTTCTGACATCACTCGTCACTTTTCTCAGGACGTTGATGGGGTCACAGGGATGAGCTTCACCAGAAGTCTCATGGACTGAGCAGGGCACTATGGATATAGACTGGTCC